>CAKUXH010000014.1 GCA_934700265.1 uncultured Opitutales bacterium | reverse complement strand
CCTTCCGTCCTGCATAAATACTAACAAAACACTGTCACAAAATAAAATGTGACAATTTGTGACAGTTGTGACAAAAATATACAATGTAAAAACAAAGGGAGAAAAATACCAGTGTTAATTAGTGGCCGGAGTGACAAAAAATATTAATTTTTGTCTTGACATTGACATGCATGTTTCATTAAGTCTTATCATTTAATGAGATTTATTATTTCGCGTTTAACCGGTTTCGCGTTTAACCGGTTTCGCGTTTAACCGGTTTCGCGTTTAACCGGTTTCGCGTTTAACCGGAAGAGCAAGTTTCTCTTTTGGGGAGGAACTATGATGTCAGGAGTTTTATTTGCTTCAACAGAGACATCTCAACAAATAAAAGCAGAAAATTACGTTTCTTATTGGGAAGATCAGGCAAAAAATCTAGATTGGTTTAAACCTTGGTCTAAAACACAGGGATCAGGTTTCCCTTTTACTTCTTGGTATATTGATGGAGAAATTAATGCTTGTTACAATTGCTTAGATAGGCATGTGTTAGCAGGTAATGGTTCTCGAGTGGCGTTTTACTGGGAAAATGAGAAGGGAAATTGTCGAGTCCTTACCTACAAAGATATGTATGATGAAGTTAATCGTTTAGCTAATTATTATAAATCTTTAGGATTAAAAAAGGGGGATCGTATTGCTATTTATATGCCAATGGTTCCTGAGTCTCTGATGGCAATGTTGGCTGCTGTTCGAGTAGGAATGGTACATAATTTTATTTTTGGAGGGATAGGCGGAGAATCTGTTCGTACAAGAATAAATGATAGTGAAGCTGCCCTTTTAGTAACTGCAGATGGAGGAATGCGTCATGGGAAAATTATCAATTATAAAAAAGTGGTTGATGAAATTTTACCCGATTGTCCATCGATAAAGACGACTTTGGTTTTTAAGTATAATAATGACAAAATAAATATGGTTCCCGGGCGAGATTTTTATTGGCAAGATACTGTTTCGAAAATGTCCGCACATTGCCCATGTGTTCCAATGGAGAGTGAAGATATGATGTTTTTGTTATACACTTCAGGAACCACAGGGAAGCCTAAAGGGATAATTCATACGACAGGAGGTTATTTAACTGGTGTTAATACATCTTTTAAATTAGTATTTGATGCAAAACCTGAAACTGATATTTATTGGTGTACAGCAGATCCAGGATGGATTACAGGACATAGCTATTCTGTATATGGGCCTATGTGTAATGGAATGACACAGGTTATGTATGATGGATCTTTCGATTATCCTAGAAAAGATCAATTTGCTTACCTTATTGAAAAATATCGAGTTACAACATTTTATACTGCCCCTACCTTCATAAGCATGTTAATGCAATGGGGAGAAAAAAATTGCATAGGTAATCATAAATTAGCAACCTTGCGTTTGTTGGGATCAATAGGGGAGCCGTTAAAAGCAGAAGTTTGGCATTGGTATAATGAATTTATCGGAAATAAAAAATGTCCAATTGTTGACACTTGGTTTCAGACAGAAACAGGAGCTTTAGCTATTTCTCCTATTCCTTGGGTTACAAAATTAAAACCAGGTTCTATCACAAAAGCTTTACCGGGGTATGCAGCAGATGTTTTAGATGAAGCCGGAAATAGTGTTAAACAAGGATTTTTAGCATTATTGCATCCGTTCCCTTCAATGATGCGTGGTATTTATAAAGACAATGAACGTTATTTGAAAACGTATTTTTGCAAATGGGATGGTAAATATTATTATGCTGGTGACAGAGCTCAAAAAGATACTGATGACTATATTTATGTGGGCGGACGCGCAGATGAAGTTTTAAAAGTTGCCGGACATCGAATTGGAACTGCAGAAGTAGAAACATCAATCTTAAATGATTTGCGTGTTGCTGAAACAGCTGTAATAGGAGTACAGGACAAAGTAAAAGGTTCTGCAATTGCAGCTTTTGTTGTTTTAAAAGATGCTAAATTAGGTTGTGAGGCCCTTGCAAATGAGTTAAAACTTCGTGTTCAAAAAGAAATGGGAAGTTATGCTCGACCAAGTCATATTATTTTTGTTCCACAAGTTCCTAAAAATAGAAGTGGGAAAATAATTCGTCGATTGCTTAAGTCTGCTTTTGATGAGATTGATTTTGGTAACACTGAAACTTTGATTAATCCGAGTGCTGTTGAGGATGTACAGAATGCAATACGTGACTATAAAAAAGCTCAAAAAGAGAAAATTCGTTTATCAAGCGCACCTTTTTATCCTATAAAAACAAAGTGTACATTAGGGAAAGAAGCGTTAAAAAATATTTTACAGCCTCTTTTAAGTAAACATTTGCAATCAACAGTATATAATCGATTATATCCTATTTCTGATTTTTTGAAACACTATAAATCACTGAAAAATGTTTCGATTTTGGATGCATTGAAAAACTATGATGTGAAAAAAGTAGCATTACAAAAAGAAAATTATGGTTCTTGTTTTACACTGATAAATCAGATGTTTTTGTCTCTACCTAGTGATTTGAATGCTCATTTTATTCCAGTAAAATTGTCTAAAAGATTTAGACAAGAAGGTTGGGATGAGTTTTCTCATACAGCAATATGTATTTATTATGAAGATGAGAAAAATAAATCTGATAAAGGGTTTGTGCTACTAGAACCAAATTTAGATGTACCTGTTCCACTGTTTTTTTCGCAGACTGGAGATAAAATGACAGTAGATATGGGAGAAAAAAGAGGTTTGTGGACTTTTGAATTTGATGGTGATAAGGTTGTTTGTTATGGGCATGAAAGGGTGGGCGAGAAACCTTGGACAGAACAAAAAAAAGAAGATAATAAGATTGTTTTCTTTGTTAGCTATGGTGTAGAAGAACCTTATAATTATGCTCTTCGCCCTATGATGGCAACAGATGAAACAATGTCTGTTGTGTCTCGTAATGCGCAAGGGGTTCATATGGCTCATTTAAAATTAAATTTGCCTAAAAAGACAATTACATGTTCATTAGGAGGAAAATATCTTCCCCAAGTAACATTTGAAGAGTTTTTGGAAAAACCAACTTTTGATAAAAATTTTTGTAAAATGTTGAAAGTTGATCGTCAAAAGCTTATAGACGCTGTTTTAGAAATTATTAAATCACAAAATTTACTGAAAGAATTAAGAGATTCTTTCTTATTGGAGGTAGTAAATAAATGAAATTTATATATATATTTTTTTTGATTATTAGCATATTCTCTAAAGGGTATGCTCAATTAAGTGAACAAGATAAAGAAAAGGCAATAGGCATTCTGGATCAGATTGTTTTATTTGATAATGAAGAGGGGATAGAATATCGAAAGCAATTGCTGGAAAAAGCTTCTGATATCGATAAGCACAATTGGAAGAAAACGATAGTTCGATGGACAACTCTTGATTGGGATATGGAACCTGCAGGTAATAACTTATATCTATTAATTTTACAAAAGCATTATTTTGCAACAGAGGATACGGATGCTTTTTTAGCTATAATTAATAATAACTTAGATTTATTACGAAACTTGGAATGGCTTTTAAAAGGATTAGAGCGTGATCAATGGTTACAAAAGGCAATTATTCAAACGCAAAAATTACAAAAATATTGGATTTCTTTAAAAGAAAATTTATTAAAATTTAAATCTAAAGATAATCGTTTGTTATATTCTGTACGTTTTTTGATTGCTAATGAATGTACGCGCTTATTTAAACAGCAATTTTTGAAAGGAAGTGAATTTTCATCATGGATTTGTGATAATATAAAGCTGCAGCGAGATTATCGAAGTGAGTTTAATGCCTCTTATCCCAATAAAGATCATGAAGAAGAAGCTAAAATTTTGTTCGATACAGAAAAATGGCTTGTTGCTTATATTAATGAGGTAAATCCTTCTATAAGTGTTAATAAAGATTTACAAAATTCATTAAAACTAATTTATCAAAAATATGGTGCATTTTATTTTAAAAATCATGCAGCGAATGATTGGTGGATGTTGATGGCATTTTATAATGATATACTTTCGCAAAGTCAAGATGTAAATTATTTAGATTTCTTGATTGAAAAATTGGAATACCCAAAGTGTTTGAGTGATGATGAAGTGGCTTATTATCTGATGGCGATTTGTAATGAATTTACCATAAGTTATGCCAAGGAAATGAGAATGGATTTGGTTAATCTTGAACATCAATCTGTGATAAGGAAAGCAGAACAGTGTAAAATTCTTACTCCTGAAAAATTAAAAGTTTGGAGAATGATGAATTACGATCGCAATCAAATTGCACATGGTTATGATAAATCTTTTAATCATGATCTACGTAATAAATTAAAAAAATATATAACATTTATAAAGGAGAATAAATTATGAATAAAAACGTTAAACTTATATCAATGATTGTTACATTTATGACTATGGAAGTATTAGGTGATAGACATCCCCAAAGTGATTTTTATTTGCCAATAATTAATACTCCCCAACGGCCATTTTTGAAATGGCTCTGTGATGGAACAAAAACCGCAGAAGGACGGGTCTACCGTAGTACATGCAAAAAAATGCGAAAAGGTTCTACTATTGTCTTGGAAGATAAACGTCGTAATGAATGGATTTTTGGGAAAATCAAGTTTTTACATAAGTATAGTTCATTTAGAAAGATGTTAGAAACGGAAGGAGTAGAAAACATGTTACCTTTTATTTGCCCTGGTGATATTGAGGGTGGTGTTCGAATTTACGAAAGTTTCCCAGGAGGTCGAAGGGCTCCAGAAGGATGTGTTGCCATTGGTATTGATGTACAAAAAAATAATTTTGGAGAAATTATAAAGCGAAAACCATCAGATCAAACGAATGAAGTTAAAAAAAGTTACCTGGAAAAACGAAAAAGAAATGATATCCTAGATAAAGAATCTGAAAAAATTGTTGATAAAAAATTAGATGAATTAGATCATAAAGATTATTTTACGGAATCAAAATAGATATCAACGGCTGTTCTCAGTGGATATCCAAATCTTAACTCACTGCCACAAAATCAAATGTGGCAGTGTATATCAGTTGTGACGAATTGGGAAAAAGATCGGACGAGGGGGGATATTTACGCATAATTTGATAAAATTTCCCACAAAAACACTTGACAAATATTTTTAAATTATTTTCAACCAAAAATGTTCGGACTGATAAATTCTACGAAGGTTGCTGGATATAATAGAAGCGATCTATTGCTTATTTGTTTAAGGCTTTTTACATATTATTTTTACAAAAAGGATTGTTGATCGGATATTGCTATAATTTTTAAATTATCGTGTTTCTGGAAGATTGAAGGTAAAACCCAAAAACGGAGTAGCAATGAGGCATGTAAGGAATCTGAAACGCAGTTTTCATGAGAAGATTTCCGTTGTTTTAAAAACATATTTGGTAAAAAATTACGACAGTGAAAGATTTTTTGTAAAAGACACTTCAAATTCTTTGAAAATTTTTACTCATTTTGCAGAACGGTTTCAGAATAACGAAAAAGTTTTTGAGGATTTTATGGGAATTTCTCAAAAAATTCTAAGAAAGAACACGATTTTGAAGAATTTTTCGTTAACATATGAAAAACAAAAACAAAATAAACTTATGGATCGGTGGAATCACGGGTTCATGGATGGCTCTAAATGCGGGGTCAGTTCAGTTCACTACGGATACGAGAGGTACAGAAACGAAAATCGTTGTCAATTATAACGGCGATGATGGTGTTGCAAGTAGTGAGGAAATTGTATTAAAGAAAGCCGGAAATGCTTGGACTTTGGGGCGTAAAAACATGAAAGATGACGCTCATTTTGATTTAGTGCAACCGACACTAGCGAAGTTTGTAATTGATGGTATAGAGCTGAAATTGAAGCCTACATTGGATTTATGCATACAAGGGACCTACGATGGTAACTTGTGTATAGATCATCCGAATAAGGTGATCATTGAAAAAAATCAAACGCTGAATGTGACCGAAAATTTCTTTTTAAACAAAGCGATTTTGTTTGAAAATGTAGGTACATTAAAAGTTGATAGGGACTGGCTGTGTTTGCTCACAAGTATTAAAAATTCGGGCACAATGACGGTAAAGCGAGGCTGGCAAGTTATGGCGCTGCAAACATTGGAAAATGTTGCATCCGGGAAAATTACGATATTGCGAGCTGATATTTTATCGCCGGGTACAAAAATTACGAACAAAGGGCAGATAAATTGTATCCTGGATTTCAATGGTGAACCTTGCGATTTCATCAATCATGCGGGTGAAGTGCGCATCGGTGGTAATGCTACGCTGAAATCTCTGGTTAATAAGAGCGAAACGGAACCTGTCGTGGGAGGATTTGTGGAAAAAGAGAAGATTTTAACAGATGCTCGAGGTAATAGAATACAATCAAGCGATAGGAGATATTTCCTGCTTACTTATGGTGGAGAATTAAAATTTGACCCTAAAGATTCATGTTCACCATCATATTATGCATGGGGTTTTAGAGATAGCTGTTTAGGATGTAAAAGAATTATTACTAATATACAAAATTTTACTAGAAAAGAAGGTAAAAGTGCATTATTTATCGTTCATGATCGTTTAGTTTTAAAGCAACCGTCTCAGACTGTAGGCAGTTTCATGTATGCTTCCAATTTAGACGGAACCATATCGTTAAAAGGATATGCTACCAATAAGCAAGTTATAACTTATGTTTTAAACTGTGTTCACACAAGTTATTTTAAGGGAAATTTCTTTGGGGGTGGCGGACGAACCGTTTATTGGGACGGCTTTGTACATTCAGGAACTCAAACCTCGCTGAACGAGCTCATCTCCTCCAAACTCGAAGTTCTCGGCACAGTAAAAGGCAAAGTTGAAACGTTTGTCAATGGCAAGGCGGATAAGGCGCAACCGGGTGTTATGAAAGCAGTTGCAGCAACCTTCGAGCAGTATCAGCAAAAATTGGATGAGATTGCTCAAGGAGCGGATATTTGTTCTGTATTATTTAATTTGGAAGAATATACAGCTGAATTGCAGGAGTTGAAAGCCAATCCGGTTTTTGCAACGATGGTTCAATTGCAAGAAAGACGTAAGCCAAGATCGGAAGCAAGCTCAACATTACCTTCACGACAAGGTTCTCCCGAATTGAGATAAAAAATGACATCATTGGAGATTTTTCTCCAATGATGTAAAAAAATAATATTTACAAAAGAAAAAAATACTATTTAATAGAATGTAAGGGCATGAAAACATTTATGAAACGTTTCGTACAGTTTTTATTATTTACGTGGTGTACGACGTTATTTGCGGATAAATACGAAGTAAAGTTGACTTACTCGAATTATATCCCATCGTTGGAAATTAAACGTTTTAATGATGCAGGAGCTCAAATAGCAACTGTTACGTATAATTTTAGTTTTACGGCAGATAAATTAAAGCAGACGACAATAATTTGTAAGACGTCTGCGGTTGATTGGGCACCGTTGGAAAAGGTGAATGGCGATCCGAAATTAGCGGCCGATGGATTAGGTGTTCGAATTGATGGGGCGTTATTATGGCTGAGAAATAATATCAAAAATGATGGGCTTGTTATAAGTGGTGAGACGAATAGTCATTTTGTTATAACAGCAAATCGGATAATTTTAGGAAATAATCAGTATACGTATTTACAGGGCGGTTTGATGATATGTCCGTTGAAAGATAAGCCCACCATAATGGTGCGTGGCGAAGTTGTTATCGATGGGGATTGTATCGTTAATAGTCAGCGGTTGTATATTGATAAGGATGCTCGTTGGACGATTCGAGGAGCGTTATTGGGGAAATTTACAGAGCTCAAAACATGGCGTCGTAGTGCTGTTCAGATAATCAGATTAGGGGCGCCGGAATTAATTTCGTTTCAGAATATTGGTACATGGGTATGTCAAGGCGATTTTATAGCGCCTAAGGCAGCTGTTAAGAACGTCGAATGTGATAATTCGAAGGTGCGGGATGTTGCATCGACATTGGGGCAATTGGTGGTCGATGGTCATTGTCAAGTCGTATCGTTGGTTAAGGAGACGATTGTTGGAAAGCAGAGAAATATTACGACACAATTGTTAGAGCAGTACGGTAGTGAAAAACGAGATGGAAAAACATTTTTAGCGGATATTGAAGTAGAACGTATTCGCAATCAGATGCTAAATTTAGTGGGACGGCGGTTATTACCTGGATTTACGAACGAAGACGATCAGCTGTGGCAATTTTATAAAAATACCGTTGAAGAGCACCATCGATTGAAGGTCGAAGATAAGCTTGTAATGCAGTTAGGACATTTGACGAAAGAAGTATGGGAGCATTTAAAGAAGGACATTGTTTGGTTGCAAGAAGTTACGATTAATGGAGAAAAACTTCTTACATTAGTTTGGTTCCCATGTAAGGCTACTTTGCAATCATTACACGTAGCTCCGGCGATGGTTGTCGCAGGGGAATTGAATTTTACGGCAGATGGCAATTGGGTAAATCAAGGGCTTATAGAGGCAACGAAAGGTGACGTAACGATTAATGTAAGTGGTGTTGCGCAAAATGAAGGCGGTGCGCTTATTAGCAGAAGTGGGGCTGTTAATATGCAAACGGGTGTTGGCATTATAAGCACGAACGGCTTGATTCAAGGTGCTACCGGAGTCCATTTAATGGCACCGTTGATTGTTGCGCAAACCGAAGTTGTACGTTCTGGAAATGATGCGGTATTTCATTCGGTAACCGGTGGCGATATGGAAATAAAAAGTGGTGGCGATATTACCATTGAAGCCGGGAGTCGGTTGGTGCTTTCAGGCAGCCGTATTTCAGCCGATGGCGATATTACGCTAAGTTCGGGCGATAGCATACAAGTTGTTCCGTCGGTTTTGGAATATCGTTCGTCTGGAGGCGATGGAAGTTCAACGTATGACATTCACGGACGTCATGGAATCTTTTCATATATTACTGCGCAGAATATTTTCGTAAATACCAATGGCGAGGTAATTTTTGAAGCGCCACGCATTAATGCACGACGAGATTTTACACTAGTTTCGCATCGTGGTGTACAAATTATTCCGTTTATCGAGTCGGAATATGCCCATTATACTTGGGAAAGTAGCGGCTGGTTCAGTGATGCTTCCGGAAGTACAACCGATTTGCAAGAGCATTTAATTCGTCCAGAAATATCGGCTGGAAGAAAATTGCACATTCGGGCGCATGATAATTTAGATACGGTAGCTTTGTCAGCAAAATCGCAGCAGACAGAGCTCATTTCTGAGACAGGAGAAGTCCGCCTAAAAGCTGGTCGTGAGCGGTCGTACTATCAAGAGGAGTACGAGGATAGCGGCTTTATTACGGCAACGGCGCACAATGAAGGCTACAATAATATAGCCGTGATTGAGCCGATTATGGTGCATGATGATGTGCGCGTGATTGGGCGGCTGATGACGGAAGTGAAGAAGGGCCGTTTGGCGCCATGGGTGGTGGATTTGTGCGCCATGTACGAAGTTGATCTGCGGGAAGTACTAGAGACGCACGAGCAATGGTACCATCACACAACGCAAATGAGCATGCCGTTAAGAACATTCCTGGTGGTAGCATTGACGATCTACACAGGCGGGAAAATTGCAACGTTTGTTTCTGACAGTTTGACGGGTGTTCCCACAGTCGTTGCGAAAAGTGTCGGTGCTGCGATGGAAGGCATTACGAACACGTTCATTGTTTCAAGCATTGCCAATGGTGGCGATTTAGGCAAAGTTTTCAAGGAATTAACCGATAGACGCTATTTAAAAGGCCTCGTCGCAAGCGCCATTGCTGCTGGTCTTGTTTCGAAATTCGTTGACAAACCCATTGTGGATAAAGCCAAGCTAGCTAAAGATGAAAAAGTTTTAGGAGCTATAGCTGAAGCTGAAAAAGCTGGCAAATCCGCTGTTGGTATTGAATTAGCTGCGGAATCGGCGGCTGTTAAAGGGCTCGACTTCACGACCCGCTTAGGACGCAACTTGCGTGCTGCAGCCCTGACCACAGGCGTATCGACAGCGATATCCGGTGGAAAAGTGGGCCGAGATTTAGCAAGTCGAATGGCTGGAGCAGTCATTGAAACCGGAGCGGTTCAAATAGCTCATGAGGTAGGTGAGGCCAATGCTAATGGACGTTTGGGTGAGGTTACGCATAAGGTTGTTCATGGAGCAACTCAAGCTTTAGCAGTTGGTTTGCAAGGAGGAGATCCGTTATCGGGAGCTATCGGAGCAATCATTGGCGAAACAGTTGGTGAAATCTTTTTGGAACGCAGGACGCAAGCAGCTCTGCAAGAAACTTTTGAGCAGGCGCAAGTCATGCATGACATGGGACAAACGCTTTCGAATGAAGAATTCAACGAGCTTTTTGCGGAGCGTTTGCACATGCATCAAGATGGACTGTCGCCAGCACAAATTGGACAATTGGCTGCTTCTGGAACAGCATTTGTTGGAAGATTAAGCGTTTCAGATACTCATTGTTCGGCTCAAATTGTTACCGAAAATAATCTTTCGGTTTGGGGCGGTGTTAAAGTTGCTGGAAAGGTAGTCGGTAGAGCGATTGGCCCTGTAGGATATGCATTGACACTTGGAGAAATTTTGCAACTTGCATATAAGTATTATCAAGCTTATTGCGAAAAAGATGAGGAAACGAAATCGGAAGTTAGTCGCGAAGTAGCTACAGAAATTATTTGGGATGTTACCACGCCTAAAGCTATAAAAGGTGTGGGAAAAGTATTAAAAAAATCAACTTATATCTTTAATGATTTTATCAAATCTCTTGCCTCCTCCAAACAAATAGCTTTTGCCGGAGAATCAAGGATTATATCCAGAGGCATGAAGGCTTCTACGAAGGAAGTTCAGGAATTTACGCTAACACCTTACGGCGGCTCTGGTGGTGGACATCATGTTCATATGAAAAGTGCTTACAAATCGGAACCAAAATATAATCCCAAGAAAGCCTTGTGCTTAAGTAATGATGAGATGAAAAGGTTAGGGATAGATCATGATTTGGTAAGTGCCGAACAGCGTCGTCTTTGCGAAGAATTAAAAAAATCAGGTAAACCAATGACCCGAGAAGAACAAAATCGTATTGCGGTTCAAGCTTTGCAAGCAGGTGGTGCTAGCGAACAAATGGCACGCGATATTGTTGCACGTTCTCAGTGGAATTTAAAAGAAAAAGGTATTAGACATCCAACAGATATGCCGTGGGGTAAAAAAGATGGAAAATAAAAAATTAGATACCATTTATGAATTTGGAAGAAAAGTTGTTGTGGAAGCAAGAGATACCACTATAGAGAGTCATTTAAAAATAATAGATGGATCTACTAAACCTACATTTAGAATAGCTTTGCACAAGAAGATACAGGCATTAGGTTTCACAGAAGAACAAAAATCGCTTGTAACAACAATGTTGGTAGATGCAATAGATGGAGCTATCAACAACTTCATATGGATGATGGAATGCAATAATGATAAATTTGCTTTTGTTGCTAAAGAAGAAGATAATTCTTGTTTTGATATCGAACAAGAAAGCGATGGGCTATGTATTGGCCAATGGGAATTTATCGATCGTTATAGCAGATATAATACCGCTGAAGATATGCTGAAAAAGGGAGAAATAGAAAAGAAACCAGAAGAAGAATGAAAAAATTTTTTATCGTTTGTTTTTTTGGTTTAGCGACATTAGGCTTGCGTGCTGCAGCCCTCACCACCGACGTATCATCAGCGGTATGCGGCGGAAATGTCCTGTCGGGACTCGGGGGCGCGGCCGTCAATACCGTTTCAGCGAATCTCGCGCATCAAATCGGTGAACGTTATGCTCATGGCGATGGCGATATGTCCTGGCTGATGCATAAAGTCTGCCATTTCGTATTAGGAGGTACTGCCGCAGAACTCACCGGAGGAGATTTCCTCGCAGGAGGCACCGGCGCCACCGTCGGCGAAATCGTTGCCAATGCTATGATCCAGCGGGCTTTGGAACAAACTAGGGCGGAAGTACAGGAGGAATTGCGTACACATCATGCCGAGTATGGGGATTTGCCATCGTTGCAGGATGCGGAAGCGCTGATTCAATTGACCTATTTGGATCATTTAGAGGCTGAATTAACCGAGCAGATTGAGCGTTATAGCCGTCTAGCTGCTGCAGGAACAGCACTCATTGGCCGCATGGATATTGAGATTTCCGATGCCACCGCAGAACTCGCTATCGAGAATAATAGTATTGCCACACAAATTAAAGCGTTGAAAGCTTTGTTAGGTGCTAACTATAAGCAAATTACATACGATGGTGTAAATTTTATTATTCCATTAGAAGCTATTTCGAATTTAGCTCAGGGAAAAGATATTGTTTCTTCTTTTGCAGAAATTGGATTTCAGTTAACGCCTATTGGAAAAGTTGGGAAAAGCCTTAAATTTTTAGCAGTAGCATCTGGAAAATCAGTTAAAAATATTGAGAAAGTAACAAAACGTATTGTAAGGACCAGACTTAATTTGGATTCCTATTTTAAAAAGTTAAAGGAAACAGGCGAATGGAAATTTTACAGAAAGCAGGGCAACCATAAAGCGTATAGAAATGAACGAACAAAAGAAATCAGATATGGTGATTTTACTCATAATGAAGTAGAATGTTTTGATTCAAAGGGACGGCATTTTGTACGTGATGCGGTAACAGATGAATTGATACCAGCTAAGTGTGGTAAGCATAAATTACCAGATTGGTGTAAATAAAATGGAAAAGAAAATTTTGACGGAAGATATGTGTTGTTGCCATCAGATGTATTGGGCAGCAACAACGCCAGGAGTCCCTATTTTAGCGTCTTTTACTAAAGGTGACGGGGCCTTGATGTTTGGATTACTTTTACGAGATATCATATTGGATCCTGTGGCTTGGAGTGATGCCGGAGATGATGCGATAGATTTTTGTCCGTTTTGCGGTAAAAAAGTTTCTGTTTTTCAAAGCATGCGTTCTGGGAAATGGAAATATAGAAAACATCTATGTGGGTCATTTTTATGCAAGTGCGATTGGTCTAAAGATGGGGAAATGGAGTTGGATTTCCATCCTATGCCTGGCGAGTCTGTATTTGTCTATAATTTTATTCGGAAGCAAATGTATTTAAGAGCTAAATACATTCTTGATAAGACAGGACTTGTGGAAGGTTTTATCCCCATCGATTATTGTCCTTATTGTGGAGAACCTTTTGCTTACATGCTAGAGAAATACGGTGTTCCTGACGAAGTAAGAAAAATTAGTGGTAAAAAAGCTGAACATCGAGGTGCTATGGAATGTGTTGATGGTACTTTGTATGAAAAGGGACATCCAGATCGTATAGCAAAATTTGACTAATAAAGGAAGAATATGCTTACAGAGGAAGAAATTTGTTGTGAAAAAGTTGCAAGAGAGATATATTACTTTAACAATAAATTTTTGGATGAATATTGAGATTTGATAGCAGAATTGGGTTATAATGAATCTCATAGAAGTTATTATATCCTTAATCAGAAAAATCCCAATAACCATTGTGGTCGAGGCATTGATTACTGCCCCTGGTGTGGTAAAAAACTACCGGAACAATTAGATCCTTGGGAGTGGATAGAATATGAATATGGTAAACAATACCTTGATAACTGGGATACAATGGCGCCACTCGAAGTAAAGAAGGAGTTTGAGACAGATACCTGGTGGAAAAAGTGACATTTAAATGATCCCAAAGTCTTGGCAAAATGGTGTAAAAAAATCCCTTGGTTAACAGGAATACCTCTAGGAACAAAAATGTGCTGATATTGCTAAAAACCACGAATAATCTTTTGCAATTTGCCTATTTGCCTGATAATAACAATCATGGGAGACTTATCTTTGCAAAAAATATCAGCGAATCGAAGGAATGCACAATTATCGACGGGACCGAAAACAACATTAGGGAAGGCTAAATCAGCTTTGAATGCTGTAAAACACGGGATTTTCACGAAGGAATGCCTGAAAAACATTTCCGATGAAGAAGCACGGGATTACGAAGTGCTTAGGTTTGGCATATTTGAGAGCTTGAAGCCGAGAGATCAGATGCAGGCGATTGTGTGCGATAAAGTTACCATCGATGTTTGGCGCTTACGGAAAGTGCTTGCGTTTGAACAGGGCGCAATGCAATTGGAAATCTTAAATCTGGATGCATCAGGTTCGCCGGTAAATTTCATCGAGCGAAGAGCGATTATTTATAACATGGAAAACCATAAGTCTGAATCGGAAAACCTAAATCAAATTAAGAAATGGTTAACCGCTAAAGGAGACGCTAATTTTTCGGATTTATCGGACAAAGCTTGTTGGCTTTTGGAAGAAATTGTTCAAAACTTGCAACAACGTTTTCGGCACATGGATATCGAACTTTTGGGAAATTGTGAGCAGCTCAGCGAATTTTGTACCTGGAATGAACTCGATATTGAAAACAAACTGCGTTCAGGTAGCAACATGCCGAATTATTATGAGAATAGCATCAAAAAGTTCGATCATAAGCGCTTCATTTACGAAACCGTAGCTCAACTACCCTCGGCAGAAAACACCGACAAGATCATTCGCTACGAAACCCATCTGCAACGCTCTATCGAGAAGAATCTACGTTTGTTGCGCTCTTTACAGGGGATTGGTCAGATGAGTTTTGGGTTTGTTTGGTAAATTAACTTTTCTTAGCGAAATTTACTAAGAAAAGATAATTGACTAAGTTTTCTTAGTGGGCGTGAAGTATTTCATTGTAGAACTCATTTTGCTTATGAATTTTGGAAACTTTTAAGGTGCTTTTCATAAAATTTTCAAAAAAACTAAAAAACTCTAAAGATTTTTAGAAAATGGTCGATATATTTACTATGGAAATAGTGAAAATCATGAAAAGATTCGGAATTATTGGAATTGCGTTTTTGGTAATGGAAACGTGGTTATTGGCTATACCAGAGTTTACTTTGCCTGCAGGGACGCCTGGAAGGCAGGAACAGATCGACCCTTTAGGGCAAATTCAAGCCCTTACAAGTTATCAAAATGGGCAATTTTGTGAAGACGTTCATATCCCAAATACAAATTGCCATTTATATTTTCCAACAGATGGGCATCAACCGAGCACGTCTGAAGCTGGAATGTGGTCAGGAGCGAGATACGTTGGTCAACTTAATGATAATGAGGTAACCAATTGGTGGGTGAGGGTTTTTGGAGGGAATAAGGCAGTTAATTTTTCAAACGTAGGACAAGCACAACAACCTAAAGAACCCAAAATGGGATTTGCTAATGGATTTCCGGAAGTCATAATTAAACTTGGTTCAGCAGGTTTGAGGCAACAATTTTGGCGAACTTTTCGCGATATTGCTGCTGATCCTGTCGGTCGAGTTTTGTTGTATCGCTTGTTTATTGAGATTAGAAGAAGAGATAATGGTACATATGAAGGGTGTTGCGGAAATGATGTTATTTTACCAATAGCTTACAATTTAAATAGACGAAATACTTGTAGAAGTATAACTATTGTGTCTACGAACGATGGTTTTGCTTTTGATTTTTACAACCATACAATAGAATTTGATCTTAATGTTAACATAACTACTTCAACATTAGCTCTAAATGGTAATAATGAATTAACAACAGATGAAGAAAATCGTACTTACGATATTGCTCTATTTCATGAAATGTTACACTGGTTTCATAGCTTAAGAAATCCAAATCGTTTTAGTAATCTAGATTCTGATGATCCTCTTGAATTCAAATACCCTTTACGTTGTTACTATGGAAACATAAACGAATTATGCGTATGGGATGCAACTGCCGATGCAGAAGATATGGCAACAATTTTAGGATGTCCCAATTTGAATATACCTAATTTATTGCCACTCATTGCTAATAATGCATTTTTTTTACATATAATGATAGGCCTGTACAAATTAATGGGATAAATCAATTTATCCCTATTGCAGAAACTTATTTAAATGGTGACGATTTATCT
>CAKUXH010000013.1 GCA_934700265.1 uncultured Opitutales bacterium | reverse complement strand
CCCTACGGGATATTTCCATATTGGTGGTGCTCGTACGGCTTTATTTAATTGGTTGTATGCAAAACATACCCAAGGTACATTTGTACTTCGTATTGAAGATTCCGATACTGAACGCAATAAGAAAGAATCCTTAGAATCTTTGTTAACTAATTTGCGTTGGATGGGACTTGATTGGGATGAAGGACCTGAAGTAGGTGGCCCTTATGGTCCTTATTTTCAAAGTGAACGTAACGATATTTATAAAAAATATTTAAAACGATTACAAGACAATGGTCGTGTCTATGAAAAGGAAGGTGCGATTTGGTTAAAGGTTTCTGGTGAAATGCAAACCATTGATGATGTTATTCATGGTCCAGTAAATCGTTTGGAAGAGAAAGATTTTGTTATTTACCGTTCCAATGGTACCCCTGTATTCCACTTTGTTAATGTTATTGATGACATTGATATGAAAATTACACATGTAATTCGTGGAGAAGATCACTTGTCTAATACTAGCAAACACATGGAATTATACAAAGCTTTTGGAGTTCAAGCTCCTAAATTTGCACATATTCCATTAATTTTGAAAACAGATGGTCCAGGTAAAATGAGCAAACGGGATCGCGGTTCATTAGTGGAAGAATATCGTGATAAGTTCTTTTTGCCAGAGGGCTTAATTAACTATTTATCTTTACTTGGTTGGTCTCCAAAAAATGATCGAGAACTGATGTCATTGGATGAAATTATTGCTGCATTTGATTTACCTGGAATTAATAAAACGCATGCACGTTTTGATGAGAAAAAGTTAAATTACATCAATTCTGAACATGTAAAGGGTTTATCTAAAGAAGCGTTTTATGCTAAAGGATGTGAAGTATTGATCAAAACAGGGCATGAAGATTATCTTAAGCAAGATGTTTTGTTAAAAGATGTTTTTGCGATTGTTCAAGAGAAATTGCGTTCATTTGAAGAATTACCTCACTTTATCACTTATTTCTTCGATAATAATTACGAATTTGATGAAAAGACACTTCAAAAAATACTGAGACATAATCCGCAAGAACGTTTACCTGAAATTAAAAAGCTAATCGAAGGTTTGCCTACATTTGATTGCGCTACCATCGAAACACATTTAAAAAATTTAAGTACAGAGAAAAATCTTCCTGCGGGGGATTACATCCATACACTGCGCTTTGCTGTTTCAGGCCGTGGTGTAGGTCCAAGTCTTTACCATATGTTAGTCGTAATGGGTAAGGAAAAAGTTTTAACGCGAATACAACGCTGTTTAGATGCACACTTGTTTTAAATGAGAATTACAGGTGGAGCTGCACGTGGTATCATATTGGATGTACCTCAAAAAGGTGAGGTACGTCCAGCTACCGATTTTGCACGTGAACGCATCTTCAATTGTATTGGCCCGTTAATAAAAAATGCTATAGTTTTAGATTGTTTTGCAGGAACAGGCGCTTATGGACTAGAAGCACTAAGTAGAAATGCTCAAAAGTGTTTATTTGTAGAACAAGATTTAAATGTAATAACGGTTTTAAAATCAAATTGTATTAAAGTGTGTAAAAGTGCCCAACGGCTTGTAGAGGCTTCTGTAAATATTTTTAACATAGATGTTTTTAAGTTAAATCTAGATAAAATAGGGGTTGTCGATTATCTATTTTTTGATCCACCTTATCGCTTTTGGGAAACTTCAAGGAATAAAATTTTTGATTTTTTCAATCGAATTGCGAACGTTTCTCCTAAAACAGTTTTAGCTTTAGAGTACCCTTCACAGTTTATTTGGCCAAGTGATTCTCAGTGGCAACCTTTATATCCCATAAAACCTTCAAAAAAGAAAAATGCTCCTGTAATAAATTTATTTAAAATAAAGTAGGAGGAATTGAGTATTATGTATTTTCCAGATCCATCTATTAAATATCCGTTGTTTAATAAAACAGAAAGAACTTGTTTTTTAAAAAATGTTATTACAAATCCAAATATCATTGTTGGAGATTACACATATTACGATGATGAAAAGGATGTTCGAAATTTTCAAAACAATGTGCTTTATCACTTTGATTTTTTGCATGATAAACTAATTATTGGGAAGTTTTGTCAAATAGCAAGCGGGGTAAAATTTTTGATGAACGGTATGTTTCATTCATTACAAGGTGTTTCAACATTTCCTTTTGCTATTTTTTCGCGAGAATGCCAACAGGCATATCCGAAAGATTTCCAATACCCATTTAAAGGTGATACTGTTATGGGTAATGATGTTTGGATTGGATACAATGTTACATTCATGCCTGGAGTTCATGTCGGAGATGGAGCTATAATTGGAGCCAATTCTCTTGTAACAAAAAATGTAGAACCTTATTCTATCGTTGGTGGAAATCCTGCAAAATTAATTCGAAAACGTTTTTCAGATATTGAAATTGACCAACTTTTACATATTGCCTGGTGGAACTGGCCTATAGACAAAATTTTAAAAAATATCCCTGCTCTTATTTCAGGGAATGTTGGTGAACTTTTGAATGAAGATTAATTTTTTCAATCATATTTTTAAGGAGGGTTTAATAAATAACAGATTTTTATTTTCCGACCTTAAAAACTTGATTTTTATTTTTAAAGAGCATAATTTAAGTCTATAAACATGAATAAAGAAGCAATCGATCTAATTCTGGAACAGAATCCTCTGTTGAAAGACAAACGTGAAGCTTTAGAAGCTCTAAAACCTGGAGTCTACTGTTGGCACCATAGTTGGGGGGTAGGTTGCATACAGGAAGAAGATGAAGCCAATCGTCGTATTATTATAAAATTTGAGTCACAATCAGAACCAAGATCCATGGATCCTGCTTTTTGTATTCAAAAATTGAATATCATTCCAGAAAATCATGTTTTGGTTGAAGCTCGTAAAAATCCAGCATTAATTCAAGATTTGCAAAAGAACAATCCTTGTGAGTTAGCTGTAAAGGCTTTAGAATGTTCTGCTAATCATTCGGCAAGTGTTTTAGAGTTAGAAAATGTTTTGAGTCAGGTTCTTTCAACAACCTTGAAACCAAGCCAGTTTAAACATTGGTGGATTATGTTACAAAAGGCTATGATTAAGGATCCTCGTATTGGTACCCCTAAACGCAAAACAGATCCTTATGTTTTGAGAGAAGATCCTATCTTGCCAGAACAAGAAATTTTAGAAGAATTTTATTTAACGCGTCGGCCATTAGAAAAGATTGCTTTAGGAGCAAAACTTTATCAATTAGCAGATAGCATTGATGCTATTCGCAATGATTTACCGCAAGTATTAGACGAATTAACAAAGGCCATTCAAAGTGCACGTCAATTGACTCAAGCTCAACGTTTGGAAGGTTGCTGGGTTCGTAATAATTTGGCACGTTATTTACACGAGTCTGTAGAAGAATTGGAACCAACTTCTCAATCAATTATTCGAGAAAGTGAAAATTTATTTGAGTTAGCTGAAAATTTGCCTCACGCATACTACCCACGTTTTTTAGACTTGTTAACACGCACTTATACTGATCCTGCCGAATGGCGACGTATAATTTTAAATCTTTTAAAGCACAGTAATGCTAGACTTACAGCAGAATGTATAAATTTCTTACTCGAAAGAAATTGTGAAGAATTGTTAAAACAAACCTTCAGTAAGTGGTTGCAAGAGCAAAGCTTACGTAGTTCGGTTATTATTTGGATTATCAAGCATAGAAATCTTCCACGTTATGAAAACCTTTTGTCGGGGTTATTAGGTGTCCGTTTATTAAATTGCATTTTTCAAGCGATCGATAGTGATGCCTTGAACGTTGCTCCTGGTCGCCGTATTGCACTTGTAGAAGAAGTTAATAATGATCAAGGATTGATTGCAGATCTTTTAAAAGATGCTGATTTAAATTTGGCCAGCGATCTAGCTCGTAATTTGTTAATGAATCAGGGATTTGATACCTTAAAGAAACGTTCATTAATGGCTCGTTTTATTCGTGTTTTTCCAAGTTTACAGCACTTAACAGACTCAAAAGATTCCAATCAAGAAGAACGTCGTTTGTTGGTATCACAAGCAAGTTTGGATGCTGCTAAAGAAGAATATTTATCACTTATTAATGAAAAAATCCCTGCCAATAAAGCAGCTATCGCGGCTGCTCGTGAACTAGGTGACTTGAGTGAAAATTCAGAATATAAGATGGCTCGGCAAGATCAAAGTGTTCTAATGGCTCGTAAAACGATGCTTGAAAAGGCTTTAAATCATGCCCAAGTAATTAATTTTTCTGAAGTTACAACCGATAAAGTCAGCATAGGAACGCGTGTTGAATTGAAAGATAATAAAGGAAAAATTTCTACTTACACGATTTTAGGTGCTTGGGATAGCGACCCTAAAAAGAATATATTATCTTACCAGACCCCATTAGCAAAGGAAATGCTAGGTAAGAAAGTTAATGACACTGTTACTTTGCCGGATGGTCAAACACTAACTATTTATTCTATTAATCGTTGGGATCAATAGACGTGTCGTCTAGTTTTTATAAAAAAAAATCACAGCCATCCGAATTAAATATATCGGATGGTTGTGTTGAATTAAAAGGGGTACTTAAGCGTATTGTTTTTAGTAACCCAGAAAATGGATATTCAGTTTGTTTGCTTGAGCTGAATCATAATCAAGGTCAAATAACAATCACTGGAATACTTCCTTCGGTTCAATGTGGAGAAACTTTAAAAGTTAGAGGTTATTGGGAAGAGCATAGTAAATTTGGCAAACAGTTTAAATGTGAATCTTTTGAATCCATGTTACCAGTAGATGTACATGGAATTCGTCAGTATTTAAGCAGTGGGCTTATTCATGGCATCGGGAAAGAATATGCTAATAAGATCGTTGAGTTTTTTGGGCAAGATACATTTTCCGTTCTAAATGGAGCCTATGCTCGTTTAATGGAAGTTCCAGGAATAGGCAAAAAACGTGCAAAGATGATTAAACAGGCCTGGGACGAACAACAGGCTGTGCGAAACACAATGATTTTTTTGCAAGCCTATGGAATAACAAACTCTCACTGTTTAAGGTTGTATCAATATTATGGAGAGAATACCAAGGAAGTTATTTCAAAAAATCCATACGTTATCGTTCATACGATAGAAGGAATAGGATTCAAATCGGCCGATAAAATAGCACTTAATCTAGGTTTAACATCTGATAGTGAATTTAGAATTGATGCTGGACTAGAATACGTTCTGTCGGAATCTGAAAAAGATGGCAATACTGGTATTAAGAAAGGAAATCTTATAAAAACAACAGCTGAGTTGTTAGAGGTCACCCAAGAGTTAATTGAAGTTCGACTCAATAAATTACTTGAAAATGATGTATTATCTGAATATCCAGCCTCTCAGTTGCTCCAACGTCACCGCATGGCAATTCATGAAGCTTGTATTGCAAAACATATCCATCGTCTTTATACAGCACAATCTCATTTGCCATCTATCAACATTGAGCAAGCACTTATTTGGAGTGAATCCAAATTAAGAATTCACTGGTCTGATACGCAAAAAAATGCTTTACGTTCTATTTTAAATTCTAAACTCTCTGTTTTAACGGGAGGCCCTGGAACAGGTAAAACAACTTTGTTAAGAGCTTTGGTAAGTGTTTTATCGGCTAAATATGTTCGTATTTGTTTAGCAGCTCCTACGGGACGTGCCGCACAAAGAATGGGAGAGGCAACAGGACTTATGGCTCGTACTGTACATCGAACATTAAAGTATGAGCCTTCTATTGGTCGGTTTACTTACGATGAAGATAATCAATTACCTATTGATTTCCTGATATTAGATGAGTCAAGTATGATGGATGTTGCTTTGACACATGCCTTATTAAAAGCTGTTCCAGATAACGCTCATATTCTTTTTGTAGGTGATATTTACCAATTGCCATCCGTAGGTGCAGGTAATGTTCTACATGATTTTATTAACAGTCCTTATTTTCATGTTGAATACTTAAGCGACATTTTCCGACAAGGTAAATGTAGTTCAATTGTAACGACTGCTCATAATATTTTAGAAGGTAAAAGAAAATTAGAAACTCCAATTATTTCTCCAACAGGACCAATTCAGTTGGATGAAGATTTCCATTTTATTGGTTTAGAAAATCCAGAACAGTGTTTGCCTGTATTACAGCATTTATGTTGGCAACAATTACACAAGTGGTATAATGTTGATCCTATTCGTGATATACAAATATTAGCACCTATGCATCGAGGATCAATAGGTATTGAACAAATTAACACAGCTTTTCAAATACACGCTGGTTTGGGAAGGCGTTGTCTTGAAATTGGAGCTCAAAAATTTTTTGTAGGTGATAAAGTTATTCAGCTCAAGAATAATTATGATAAAAATATTTTTAATGGAGATCTTGGTATCATTCAAGATGTTAATTCTGAAGAAGAGCAAATAATTGTTAGTTTTAACGATGAAGAACACGTATTAGAGCGAAAAGATTGTTTAGATCTTAAACTAGCATATGCTATTAGTATTCATAAATCACAAGGGAGTGAATTTCCAATTGTTGTTGTACCATTGTTTACGCAGCATTTTGTTATGTTAAAACGCAATTTACTTTATACGGCAATTACACGTGGCAGAAAGAAAGTATTTATATTAGGAGACCTTCGGGCTTATTCTATTGCAGTTAGAACTCTTGATAGTACCATAAGGCAAACAACATTAAAAGATCGTCTTTGTTACGGATTTAAAAAGCAAGTAGTTACGAATTAACTAAGTACCGGATCTACAATTTCCAATTCAAAATGTTGAGATAATGCTAATGGTTGGAACATTTGTTGCAAAGTTTTTATAGAATTACAATCCTTACTTACATGAGCTAGATGAATGGATTTCCAATGATTCGGTGTATTTTTAATAAAATTAAAAACTTCTATATTAGATAAATGGCCTAAAGGGCTTGCAATTCTTTCTTTTAAATAATGAGGACGGGTAGGGTGCCCCCATAAAAGTTGATTATCATAATTAGATTCTAAGATTAAGATATCAGCTTGAGGGAGTAGGGTAGCAATTTCATCTGTAATATGTCCTAAATCGGTTACCCATGCACAACATTTATTTTCAGATTTAAATAAAAAACCAACCGGATCTTCTGCGTCATGTGGAATAGAAAATGTTTTAATTTCAAGACCATTTACCGTAAATGTATCTGAGGTATCAAATATACACCAAGGTCCATATAATTTATATTGCATTTCAATTGCTTGCGCAGTCTTATAATTAGCATAAAATTTTATCCCTTTTATTTTATTTAAAACTTTTAAACCTAAGATGTGATCTTGATGTTCATGTGTTATAAAAATTCCAGAAAGGTCATTGAGTGTTATTCCAAAAGGAGATAATTTTTCTCTTATTTTTTTCCCAGAAAAACCAGCATCAATAAGATAATAGCGATCCCCATGTATGAGTAAACCACAGTTTCCAGAGCTACTACTTCCTAATACCTTTACTGAAATATTTGTCATAATAAAGGAACTATTATATGTAAACAAATACAAACAATCAACGCAGCAACGATATCATCCATAACAACCCCTAAACCACCAGGAAGTTTTTGAATCCTTTTAATACCAAACGGTTTGAAAATATCCAAAATACGAAATAATATAAATCCAAACAACATAAACCACCAAACAGGGAAAATGGCCATAGCCTTTTGTAATCCAATAAAACAAAAAGGCATAGCAATCATTTCATCAAGAATAATACATCCCGGATCTTTTTTTTGTAGAATTATTTCTCCTTGAGTGCAAATTTCACACGCAAAATAAGTTGATAATAAACACATACAAAAATATACAAAAGGGGATAAATTATGGAAAAATAAAGTATACCATAAAAGTCCAACGAAACTTCCATTAGTTCCTGGCATTTTTCCAAAAAAACCAATACGACCTAAAGTAGCTGCATTAAGAATCCATTGGGTTGGTAATAAAGACAGAAAATTTTTCATTTAGAAAATAAATCTTTTACATTGCTTAAAAAACTTCCACCTCCAGAAAATGCATCTAACATAGATTTTAATTTTTTAGGATCAGTTTTTCGTATTTTTTGAGACATTTTTTTCATTGATTGATAACGTTTTAAAAACTTATTAAAATCGGAAATTGTTACACCCGAACCTTTAGTTATTCTAGCACGACGGTAAGAGGACGTAAGCAAATTAGAATGCTGCCGTTCTTCTTTTGTCATAGATAACAAAATTGATTCATAAATTTTTAGTTCATTGCCATATGCTTCAGGAGCTTGAAAAAGAGGAGAATTTGGCATCCACTTCCCCAATCCTTGATCCTTCATTTTTTTTATTTGTTGTATTTGTAAAAGAAAATCATCAAAGGTAAAATTTCCCGATAATAGGCGACTGGAAAGTTGTTCAGCCGTATTTTGATCTATTCCTTCTTGAGCTTTTTCTACCAAAGAAACAATATCTCCCATACCTAGAATACGACTTGCCATCCGATCTGGATAAAATTTCTCAAAGTCTTCGATTTTTTCTCCAATACCTGAAAATTTAATAGGTAAATGGATTGATCGCTTCATTGAAAGAGCAGCTCCTCCTTTAGCATCGCCATCCAGTTTAGTTAAAATAACACCTGTTAATCCCAAGGCTTCATTAAAGCTACTTGAAATATTAACAGCTTCTTGGCCTAATGCACTATCAACAATGAGAAGAATTTCTTGGGGATGAATTTGATTTTTTAAGCCTTTAACTTCATCAATCAAATGAGCATCTATTTGTAAACGACCTGCAGTGTCAAAAATAACAACAGTACAATTAGCTTGTTGAGCTTCTTTTTTGGCCTTTTCTGCAATATCTTTAACCGGAATTTGACCATAAGAAAATACAGGAATATTAATCTGTTCTCCTAAAACCTTTAATTGATCAATAGCTGCTGGACGGTAAATATCACAAGCAACAAGGCATGGTCGCTCACCTTTATTTTTTAACCAAAGGGCAAGTTTGGCAGAAGTTGTTGTCTTACCAGCTCCATGTAAACCAACCATCATAATGGTTAATGGACGCTTTGCATTGAGTTCAGCTTGTTCTCCCCCCAAGATTTCAATTAATTTATCGTATACAATTTTTACAACTTGCTGACCTGGTTGTATATTTTGAAAAACTTTTTGACCAATGCATTCTGTTTTTATTTCCTCTATAAACTCTTTAACTATCGTAAAAGAAACATCGGAAGCCAATAATGCTTTTTTAATATCACCTAAAGCATCAGCAATGTTATTTTCATTTAAATTACGTTTTTTAGATAAATTTGAAAAAATTTTTGAAAAACGACCTGACAATACTTCGAACATAATTATATATTAATTTAGTTTTATCACATTAGTGAAGCTTAAAAATAATTTTTTTGATTTATAAAAATTTATATTTTCAATAAAATACTAGACATAATATATATTATGCGAAAAATTAATTTAAAGCATAATTCGTGTTATTTTTTATAATAATCCAAAAAAGTTACATAATCATTTAATTTTTTTATTGTTTTATTTATATAACTCCCATAAAGCTTTTTATAATTTTCAAGATCTTTTATGACTTCTATTTTGAACTTGATATAATCATCTTTATTTTCAAGTAAATCATAGGAATCATAAAGTGAACTTAATTTCTCTAGACATAAATCACACCAACTTTTAATAGCTGATAGCGCTTTTTTATTTGGTATACGAGTTTGAATTGCAGTCTTAATATCTACTTCCCTTTCATCTTGTTCATGATCTTGAATACGTGCAATTTTTTTCATTTTTCTTGAAACCATTTCTTCTTCCATCTTTACAGGTCTTGGTTTCTTCTCATCTTTTTTTAATTCTTGTTTATGAGGGCTTGGGCTAACGCGTTTTATTACACCTTGTCTTATAAGTTTGGAAAGCTCTTGCTGAAACGCTGAAGTTCCAGTTCCTTTAGGAATAATAAATACCGTATCGTTTCCATCCATTCCATAAGTTAAATTAAGTCCAATAGATATAAATGTTATTATAAAAAATTTTTTCTTCTTATTAATAATATTCGTAACATACTTTATTCTTTTCTAAATATTTTTGAAAGTCAATAATTAAAATTATATGAAATAATTTTTACTCGATTTAAAAAAGTATAAAAAACACGTTGAAAATTTTTCAACATAAGTCAACATTACAAGTTTTTAAAAAAAAGAATTGTACTTTTGATAAAAAAAGTTACTTTTATTATATCTGAAAAAAATATATAGTTTAAATGTAATTGATTTACATTGTTTTAAAACTCAAATAATTATGACAGAAGAAAAAAATATAAAACCAAAATCTGTTGAAATCATGGAACAAACTCAAGCTGTTTCTACAGAAGTTGTAAATGCAAATATTGATTCAAATTCTGTTGGGAAAACGCATAAACCTTCTAATTTAAGAGGTCGTTGGAAGCGTAATTCAACAGGAACAGCTACCATCAAAGAAAGTGATTCTAAGCGTCCTAAAGAAATTAATACAGTAAAAATTGAAAATGCAGAACGTCTTGAAAAACCGACAAATCGTGAAATAAATAATAAGCGTTTTGAAAAAAAATCGTGTGCTTGTAATGAAGATAAAAAATGTTGTTGCTGCTCTATCTTATGCAAAACTAAGAACTTTATTTTAGCTTTATTCGGATTTAAAACAAAAAAGAACGATAAATTTCACGATCGAAATAATAATCGTAGCCATCGTCGTTATGGTAATCGTAAACGTAATAATTTTCGTTCAAAATCACACATTAATCAATCTCATTAATTTGTTTAAAAATGGATAAGGTCTGCATCCAAGGAGGACATACATTAACTGGTAATGTTCACATCAGTGGAGCTAAAAATGCTTGTATGGCCATGCTTGCCGCCAGTTTATTAACAGAGGATGTATGCATATTGAGGAATGTACCAGACCTTCGAGATGTAAGATTTTTCCTTCAACTTTTAGAAACATTAGGGGTTAAAATAGAAAAATTAACTCCTGGCGTATGGAAACTACAAGCAATAAATGTTACCCATGAAGCTTCTTATGATTTAGTAAGACAAATGAGAGCTTCTGTATGTATTATGGGTCCTCTTGTAGGTAGATTGCGAAAAGTTTCTTTACCATTACCAGGAGGTTGTGTTATTGGGAATCGGCCAATTGATTTGCACCTTTATGGCCTGCGAAAATTAGGATGTAATGTTTCTATGAACAATGGAATCATCAATGTTACTACAGATCGTTTGCAAGGGCATTCCATTTTTTTAGGTGGCCGCTTTGGAAGTACTGTTACAGGAACTGCCAATCTTGTTATGGCTGCAACCCTTACACCTGGAACAACGATTATAGAAAGTGCTGCTTGTGAACCTGAAATCGTTGATTTATGTAAATTATTGCAGCAAATGGGGGCTTCTATCGAAGGAATTGGAAGCCCTCAAATCACAATTGTTGGACAAAAACAGTTACATGGTTTTGACTATACAGTAATTGGTGATAGAATTGAAGCTGGCACATTTCTCATTGCGGGATTAATTACCAATGGACATTTAAAAGTAAACCAATTTTCCCCTCAACACTTAAGTGCTTTTCTTCATATTTTAGAAGAAATCGGGGGTCAGTTTGAAGTAAATTATATTAAGAATAGTGTAGAAATTTTCCCAAGTTTAGATAAATTAAAACCTTTCCACACAACAACACTCCCCTACCCTGGTTTCCCAACAGACCTTCAAGCTCAAATGTGTGTATTGGGATTGTGTATCCCTGGTTTAAGCTTAATTACTGAACGTATTTATCCGCAACGCTTTATGCACATATCCGAATTACAACGTTTAGGCGCTAATGCTATCTTAGAAGGTAGTACAGCTATTTTACAAGGCCCTGCCAACTTAACAGGAGCAGAGGTTATGGCTTCGGATTTACGTGCGAGTGCTGCTTTATACCTTGCAGGTTTGGTTGCTAAAGGTGAAACATTTGTCCATCGAGTTTACCACTTAGATCGTGGTTATGAAAACTTCGATCAAAAATTAAATCAATTAGGAGCTTCTATCAAAAGAATTCCTGATAACGTTTAAAATTTTTCTAAAGTTTTTTACATTTTACCGACTTATTTATAATAAAGGAGTTTATTATGGATATATCATCAATTGGTTCTAATAGAAACTATTTAACAGAAACAGTAAATGAAAAACAAAATGTAGCTCAAATCAATACAAAAACAGGACGAGATGCTTTAAGTCATCCTAATGTTGATACCATAAAAACAGCGCAAACAGCTACTGATATTGTTATTTCAAGTGGGAAGAATTTAAATCAAGTGGTTATTGAAAATTCAATCCCTAATCGTACAGAAAATGATATTGATAAGGATGGTGTATCAAATCGCAATCTCGGTACAATAAGCACAACAAGTGCCATTGGAACTCAAGCTGAAGAAAATTCTCTTCCATCAGAAATAACCTCAAAGAGTGAAATGTAAAACGAATCATGATTTAAATTGAGTAACTTTCCTCTCAGATTTATTAAAGCAAAAATATTAAAATAGCTATGCTTTTATAAAAAAAGCTTGACAAATAAAAATAGGCATAGTAATAAATATTAGCTTTCTAAGACTGAGAAAAAAGTGAAAGCGAATAATGAGTTTTCTGGTTTAAGAGGGATTTTTTTCCCTATCTATGGTTATGAATTGAAAAAAATTATACCATTAGGTTTGATATTATTTTTTTCTTTATTTAATCATTATTGTCTAAAAAATTTAAAAGATTCTTTAGTTGTTACAAACGCAGGAGCAGAAGCTATCGCTTTTATTAAACTGTTTTGTGTACCACCTTTTGCAATTATTTGCATGCTTTTATACACAAAATTGAGCGATCGCTTAAAGAACGAACATTTATTTTTCGCTACGCTCGGGTATTTTTTATCATTCTTCGTATTATTTACATTTGTTTTATATCCTTTGCGTAACTATATTCATCCTAGCCAAGCCACCGTTATTTATTATCAAGTAAAATTTCCAACATTTTTCTGGCTTTTTTCTATTTGGGGGGTGTGGAGTTATGCTTTATTTTTTGTGTTTGCTGAGTTATGGAGCAGTTTTATTTTAAGTTTACTGTTCTGGCAATTTGTAAATCAAATTACAGAGTTACATGAAGCTAAACGTTTATATGCTTTTTTAGCTTTATTGGGGCAAGGTGCTGTAACTATGTCAGGATATTTTGGTACATTAGCTTCTGACATACGTAATAAAGTATCGGATAGCTCAGACCCATGGCAAATATCTTTATACTGGATTATTGGCATGGTCACTATTAGTAGCCTGTTTTCTATGTATCTTTATCATTGGATTTATAAACATGTCCTAACCGATCCGAGATTTTATAACAAACCTGAATTACCTGGAATAAAAGTTAAATCGAAAAAAAAGAGTAGTATTTTGCAAAGTTTAAAAATGGTATGCCATTCACCTTACTTAGGTTTAATTACTTTGCTTGTTTTATGTTATGGAATTTCTGATAATATATTAGAAAATTTCTGGAAACATGAATTGGCACAACGTTATCCAAACATGAATGATTACAATACTTTTATGAGTCAATATACTATGGCATATGGGTTTTTATCTATGTTTATTTTAATCATTGCAGGCAATATTTTCAGGAGATTTCGTTGGGGTGTAGGTGCTATTTTAGCCCCATTAGTAATGACGGTTGGTGGCATTTGTTTATTTGGAACGATTCTTTCAAAAAATTATTTTTTATGCCATATGGGAACTGTATTAGGTTTTCAAACAATGATTGTTATGGTTGGATTAATCGTTTTAGTCTTGGATAAAGCTTTTAAAATGTCTTTTTTCGACATCAGCAAAGAAATGGCTTTTATTCCTCTTAATGAAGAACTTAAGGTTAAAGGGAAAGCCATTGTAGATGTGTTTGGATATCGATTTGGTAAATCTGCAGGATCTGGTTTGCAAGTTGTTTTGCTTACTATTATAAGTGCTTTTTCAGGATTACAAGCGACTTACGCAGATATTGCCGTTTATGCTTTTATAATTTTTTTAATTTGCTCATTACTATGGATTATTGCTGTTTTACGATTAAGCAAGCGAGTCCGTGAAAATAAAATAATTGATGAATAATTCTTGGATTTATAACTGCATTTCTGAACGATTAGGTGGAGCTTTATTTGAAAAAAACTCCGGATATAAATTTGAAATTATAAAACAAGTTAAAAAAGTATTTATAGAAAGCCATCCCAATATTGCTTTGATAGATTTTGGGATTGGAGATCCTAATGACATCGCTCCTAAGTGTGCAATCGAAACTTTAGAAGAATACTCTCATAAATGGCAATATGGTGGTTATGCAGATAATGGTGCTGAATTTTTTAAAGCATCTATATGTAAATATATGAGATCCTTATTTCATATTGAGGATCTAACTCATGAAAATATACTCCCAATACTTGGGATAAAATCCGGACTTTGTTTGCTTGCCGGTGCTCTTATTAACGAAAATGATTTAGTGGCTTATACTGTTCCAGGATACGGAGTTTTTGCCACCCAAACACAATACCTATTAGGAAAAACATTACCGTTAAAACTTACGCGAGAGAACAATTTTTTACCTGATTTAAAATCATTAAGTGAAGAAATTAAAAAAAATATCAAAATACTCGTTTTGAATTATCCTAATAATCCTACTGGAGCAGTTGCAACAAAGCAATTTTTCGAAGAAATTGTACATTTAGCTCTAAAATATCACTGGATTGTTATTCATGATGCTGCTTACAGTGCACTCAGCTTTGAAACCCCGATTTCTATTCTAGAAATTCTTAATGCAAAAGCATGTTGTATCGAACTTCATTCCATGTCAAAAGGTTTTAACATGACAGGATGGCGCATAGGTTGGTTATGTGGCAATAAAACAATAGTTAAAGCATGTGAAATGTATAAAACTAATTGCGACTCAGGACAATTTTTAGCGATACAAAAAGCTGCCTGCGAAGCTTTAAAGATTGAAAAAGATTGGCTACCCCCATTAAGGGATAAATATAAGTTACGTCTAAGCCATTTAGTTGATATCCTTAATAGATATGGTTTTAACGTTAGCATGCCCAAAGCTGGTTTTTTTCTATACGTACGCGCACCTCAAAAAGCCATTAAATCTGAGCAAAAATTTACTTTTACTAACGCAGAAGAATGCAGTCATTGGTTCCTAACACAATTAGGAATTGTAGTTGTACCTTGGGATGAAAGTGGTAAATTCCTTCGATTTTCCGTAACTTTTAGAACCAACGATGAAACAAATTTTTTTAAAGAACTTGTCCATCGTTTAAAAGACTATACGTTTTTATTTGAAAACAACTAAAACAAGCTGTTGGCTACAACCCCAACGGCAGTAATTGGCCCTGAATCAGAAACACTATCCACTGCCTTTTCTACTTTTCCTAAAGTTGATTCTGCTTTTTTATAAAGGTCATCGCTAGAAATTATCCGACCTAAAGTGCTATCATCGTTATTCAATTTATGTGAAAATTCCTGAATATTTTTAATAATTTCACTGAAAGAACGTGAAGTCTCTGGATCAGAAATAAGCTTTGCTAGCAAACCATCCCCACTTTGGATACTCTTTGAAATATCATCAAAAGTTTTAAGCATAGAATCAACTTTATTAGCTGCTGTTTTTATAGAATTCATCATATCGGTAAAATCATTGTAAGCATTATCTTCGCAAATAAGCTTTCCTAACGTACCTTCACCATTCGAAATTTTACCCGTAACGGTAGCTACATTGTCAACAATTTGATTCAATTTATCTTTATTATTGTGGAAGAAATCTCCAATTTCTTTAAATAAACCAGCTCCTCCACCTAAAACAGAATCAGAATTTTCTGATTCTCCTCCATCAAAACTAGATAATACACGATCTAAACGATCCCCTACCGAACCAAATTTTTGAATAACGGAAGAAATATCAACGGCAGCTTTTGTTGAAATGTAAGAAGCATCTGTTAAATTTTGGTTTGAATTTCCAGGAATAATAGAAATATAATTAGCTCCAAGCAATCCTGCCATTAAAATAGTGGCTACAGAATTTTCTGGTATTTCATATTTTTTTTCAATATTTAAGACTGCTACAGCTAAATCTTTATTTAAATAGGTATCTACAACGCTTCCAACACGTACACCAGCAACACGCACATCATCTCCTACTTGTAATTGTTTCAAGTCTTGAAATAATGCTTTCACATTATAACTGTCATGACGAGACACGGACAAACGATTTAGAGCTGAGTATACGACATAGGTCAGTAATAACCCAAATAAGGCAAATAACATTACGCGAATATTGTCTGTTTTTATTTTCATGATAATAAAGATATGTTAGGATGTTCTATGTTAATAGTTGGATTTAAAAAATTTTTAACAAAAGGGTTATTTGAGGTAATAAGAGTACTTGGAGTATACACTTCATTAATTCTTCCATTTTGAAGCACACCAATATGATTACCAATGGTTCTTGCCAAAGTTATATCGTGAGAAACAATTATCGTTGTAATTCCAAATGTCTTATTAACGTACCCAATTAATTCAATAATAGAAGCTGCAGTTATTGGATCAAGTTCAGAAGTAGGTTCATCAAAAAGTAACACATCTGGTTGCATCAACAATCCACGAGCTAATGCTACACGTTTTTTCATTCCTCCAGACAAACTAGATGGCATCAAATATTCCGTAGATTCCAAATTTAATAACTTTAAAACACAAGAAATTTTGTGCTCAATTTCTTCTTCATTATACAAGGCATGTTCCCTAAAGTAAAGGGCTAAATTATCAAAAACCGTCATAGAATTAAATAATGCACCTGCTTGAAAAACAAGTCCTAAAACAAATTTGTTTTCTTTTTTAACCTTTTTTAAAGGGATACCTTCTATCGTAATCGTTCCTTCGGTAGGTTCATCGAGCCCTGCTAATAACTTCAGAAACACACTTTTTCCAGTACCACTTGGACCCATAAGAACAAAAATTTCTCCAGAATTTACTGTAAGTGTTAATTGATCAAGTACAGAATGATTTCCAAATTTCTTACTTACGCCATTAACTTGTATGGTTACAGCTTGCTTTTTTTGTATTTTTTCTTCTGGCATAATTATTAAAGTAATAATTTGGTTAAAATATAATCTAACGTTAATATGGCAATCATCGATTGAACAAGTGTACTTGTAACCGAAGCACCTATCTCACGAGGTCCTCCGTGTGTTCTTAAGCCTATAGAACAGCTTATTAAAATAATCATCAATGCAAAAATTTCAG
>CAKUXH010000012.1 GCA_934700265.1 uncultured Opitutales bacterium | reverse complement strand
CTTTTTTTAAGAGAAAAAATTGTACAAATGGAATACTTTTTGAGGTTAATTCTTGGGCACTCATCTCACAAAAACGTATTTCTTCTGGATTAAATTCTGTCTTATCTCCCCCAAAACTATCAATAAACTCTTGAACGTATAAGGATAAATCAAACCAACGATCTAAAGGACACCAAGAAGGATAACGATGATACTCCGTATAATAATCTTCAAAGGCACGCTGATACCTTAAAGCATCTGTTTTTATCGATACAATTTTTGCTTGCTGTTTTAGCCGATTTCCAATTGGAAACAAAAAACCAGATAAAACAGCAATCACAATGAATACAATTAATAATTCAACAACTGTAAATCCATTATCCTTACAATTAAGTTGCATTATTACGTATAAAAATCAAATCATACCTATCTTACGATAAACCTTTGCCATCATCTTCGATGCACGTGCTTGAGCAACCGCCTTCCCTGCATCCAAAACAGATTGCAAATATGCCTTATCGTTAATCAATTCTTGATAACGTGCTTGTAATGGCTTCAAGTGCTCAACGACCGCTTCTGCAACAACAGCTTTAAAATCACCATAATTATAAGATCGATATGTATCTTCTACTACCTTAATTTCTTGTTCGGTAATTGCAGCCAAAATCTCAACTAAATTCGTTATTCCAGGTTTATCTTCTGCACAATAAATCCCTGAACCAGAATCTGTAACAGCAGATTTAAACTTACGATAAATTTCATCCAATGATTCAAACAATAATACTGTTCCCTTCTTATTAACATCAGACTTAGACATCTTTTTATTTGGAGATTGAAGCGAATAAACACGAGCACACGTTTTCAATATATACGGTTCAGGCAACTTAAACGTCTCAGAATAAGTCTGATTGAAGCGAATTGCTAGATCACGTGTCAATTCAACATGCTGCTTCTGATCCTCCCCCACAGGCACACAATCTGCGTTATAAAGCAAAATATCCGCTGCCATCAAAATAGGATAGTATAAGAGACCTCCACCTACAAAATCTTTATTTTCACTCTTAGCTTTAAACTGCGTCATACGGAATAATTGCCCAACCGGTGTAATGCAACTCAAAGCCCAAGCTAACTCTGTATGCCCAATTACCGAAGATTGTGCAAAAATATGACTTGTTTTAGGATCCAACCCACACGCCAAATACTGCGCCAATAAACTATACGTATTCTTTCTCAGCTCAGCAGGAATATAAGGTGGACATGTCATTGAATGTAAATTAGGAATAAAAAAGAAACATTCACAATCATATTGTAACTTACGCCAATTTTTTACAGCGCCAAGATAATTTCCTAAATGAAACATTCCTGTCGGCTGAGCACCGGTTACAATAATTTTCTTTTCTTCCATAATTTTATTTTACTAATTTATTTAATTTTTTTGATTTAAAATAATCTCTTCATTGTTTTTTTCAATGCCATCTAAAATAACATTCACACGTATGTTTTTTATAACCCCCAAACATTTTTCAATCGTTTGCTTTATACTTTCCTGAAACTGCATAGAAATCGCCTCAAAAGATTGATTTGGATAAAGCCGGATATGCAAGCAAATATTTAAAACATGCTTCTTATCACATAATTTAACACGTGTAATTCGCCCTATTTGCATGGACTTCCCCACACTATCAATCAAACGTAAGATCGCATTCCGTGTTACAAATAATTCACCTAAATCGTTCGACGATGTTCTTATAGGCAAATTAATACGCCGATATCGATGTATAATAAAGAATATTAACATCAATAAGCCACATCCAACGGCCCATTCTTTGTAGATACCACAAGAATCCCACAAAGATTGAAAAAATGTTTTAAAATCAAAAAGCATCTTACTTATTTCTCACCAACTTTTTTCTTATCTGACTCTACTACAGGCGTATCTGTCCTTACTCCATCGATGATTACATCAACACGATCTACTGGTTTCATGGTCATACGTAAAACTTGCTCTGCAACATTACGCTGAATATTTGTTCCTACCTTAGCAAGCTCATACCCAAACAATAAGTTAACTTTAACTTCGATTTCATATTCACCTACTTCATTCTCAGAAACACGCACACCACGTTCAGAATCTTTTTTAGAAAACATTTCCGTAATGCCTTCAACAAAACCGCCACCTACTGAGTGTACCCCTTCGACTTGTTGTGCTGCCAAACGCACAATATTTGCAACAACACTGTGGTTAATTTTTATATCCCCAATAACAACTTGTGAATTGTTCTTCGGATATGGGACTTTTACATCAACAACATCTTTGGGTTCTCCACTCATTTTTGCTCCTTATTTTTTTCAAAAATTCTGTTTAAAAATGTTTCCATATATTTGGTCGTTACCTTACCTTCACGATAAGTTGGATCCAACATGATCTTATTGCACAACGGTATTGTTGTTTTTATACCCCGCACAATATACTCATTTAAAGCACGATGCATACGTTCTATGGCTTCGGCTCTGTTCTCCCCAGTAACAATCAACTTACCAATCATGCTATCATAGTACGGTGGAATAGCATAGCCTCCATACACGTGTGAATCTACACGAACCCCCTTACCTCCTGGAGCATAATAAAGCTCAATCTGTCCTGGGCATGGCATAAAATTCTTATCAGGATCCTCCGCATTGATACGACACTCAATTGCATGACATTTACATGAAATATCCTTCTGTTCTAAAGTCAGATGTTCACCATTCGCAATACGTATCTGCCATTTGACTAAATCAATTCCCATGGCTTCTTCCGTAACGGTATGCTCAACCTGAATGCGTGTATTCATTTCAATAAAATAGAAGTTTCCATGTTTATCCACCAAAAATTCCAATGTACCTACCCCTTCATAATGGCACTCTTGAGCTAATTTAATGGCAGCTTTCCCCATTTTTGCCCGCAAAGAAGCATCTAAAAAATCCGACGGAGCTTCTTCAATCAGCTTTTGATAACGACGCTGAAGAGAACAATCACGCTCACCCAAATGTATAACGTGACCATAAGCATCTGCTAAAATTTGGAATTCGATATGGCGAGGTTCTTCAATATATTTTTCAACATAAACCGCACCATTATTAAAAGCCTTCTCCGCTTCCATCTGGGCTGTACGAAATTCCTTTTTAAAGCTAACACCATTATGGACGATACGCATACCTTTTCCTCCACCACCTGCAGCTGCTTTGATAATAACAGGGTAACCAATCTGATTAGCGATCTTTAATCCTTCATCTTCATCAGTAATAGTATCCTTGCTTCCTGGAACGGTAGGAACCCCTGCTTTAATAGCTATTTGACGAGCAAAAACCTTATCTCCCATCATACGAATCGTCTGAGAAGAAGGACCAATAAATTTCAAATTACAAGCTTCACATTGTTCTGCAAATGTAGGATTTTCAGACAAAAAACCATATCCTGGATGAATAGCATCTGCATCTCCTAACTCGGCAGCACTTATAATTCGAGAAGATTTTAAATAACTTTCAGAAGCTAACGCAGGACCAATACAAATTGCTTCGTCAGCCAATTGAACAGGCAAGGACTGCTCATCAGGTTCTGAATAAACCGCCAAAGTTTTTATCCCCAATTCACGGCAGGCTCGAACAACACGCAGAGCAATCTCTCCTCGATTAGCAATTAAAACTTTATGTATCATAATTAGCTCAAACTTACTTTAAATAAAGGCTGTCCATACTCAACAGGTGATCCATTTTTAGCTAAAATTTCAACAATTTTACCCGAACATTCTGCATGAACTTCATTCATAACTTTCATAGCTTCTAAGATACACACAATGGAATCATTTGTAACCTGTGTTCCCATGGCAACATAAGGAGCACTATCTGGTGAAGGAGAAGCATAGAAAGTTCCAACCATTGGCGATTTTATGACAAAAATATTTTTATCTTCAACTACAGGAACTTCTTGAGGATTTCCTCTTGAAACTACTGGAGCTGGTGCAACCATCGGTGTTGACATCATTTGCTGAGGGACTGCAACCACCGCTGGCGTTTTATTTTCTCTTTTCAGAGATAATTTTAAATTTTCCTCTTCAAGACTTAACTCAGCAATACCTGAGTTTTCCATCAACTTAATAATTTCTTGCAGATCTTGAACTTTCATAACTAACCCTATACTTTCAAAAAAATAATCTTTTGGCAACAAAAATCATATTTGCATTTTTTCTCCCAACGTTAATGTCAACTTCATTATCTTATCTTTTCTAAGAATTTCAAGTTCACAAACATCGTTCGGCATAGATAAAAACATAAAATTTTTAAAACTTTCAACAGAATTAATAGGAGTTTGATTAATTTTTACTAAAATATCTCCTTCTTTAAAACAAGCCTTATCAGCTGGCGATAAAGGAACCACTTCCAAAACTTTTAAACAAGGCACCCTACGGACATTATCAAACACTGCTTGTGTATTCAAACCAATATAGCAATAACGCACACGGCCAAAAACTAACAAATCTTGAAATATTTTTCTTAATCCGCATAAAGGCATAAAAAATGTTTCTTTTGAAGCATCCAAAGCATGCAGCAGCATACCTTGCAAATTGCCTTGAGCATCTAAAACAGCCCCTCCACAATCGCCAGCATCAATTGGTAAATTACTACGAACCAAGGGCATCGGCCACTGAACGCCATAATAATGATCACAAAAACTTGTCACATAACCAAGTTGCGGAGAAACATTGAAACCTAGCTTACATGAAAGGCTTACCAAACTTTGTCCTATTGCAGGCCAGTCGTAATCACGCATCAAAGGGAAAAATTGAACTACCTCTTTACCACAATCTACCTTTAATAAACAAATCGAACTAGTTAAATCATCACCAATTTTTTCAGCACTCAACCACTGCCCATTGGCTTTTTGCACAGAAAAATCTTTTCCATTCACCACCGAAGTTAATACGTGCCCCGTATCGCTTACAAAAAAACCGCTTGTTTGGCACTGCTTCCCATCAAGCACACAACTTACTTTTACAATGCACTCACAATAATTTTTATATAAAACAGGAAGATCTAAAGTAGGACTAGCAAGAGTACTTACAACATTACCTCTCACTAAAATACAACCTATATTCCCAATATAAAGAGAAAGGAAAAGAATTATTTCAAAAAATCTTATCAACATGCTTTAAAAAGAAAAACAATTTGATGCGACAGATGCAATCATTTTCTTTTGAATAACATTTTTTTCTAAGCCAAACTTAGCTAAATCTCCTATTAAAATAGATTTTTGACATTCTTTCACAGAAACCGAATTATTGATTGCTGTATATCGCATCGTTGGTTTTGGTGCCAAAAAATGAATGCTAAATAATAAAGTTAACGCACAAGCTGCTGAAACAAGCGGAGAACGATAGAACCAATTCCAGCAATAATTAAACCACGAAACTCTCGCTTTCGGCATAGGTTCTTGAGCTAATCGCAAACTGAGATTTGCATCGAAACTATCCCAAAATGCATCCGTTGGCATCTCATTGCGTTTCAATTTCAACAACGATTCTAATTCAATTTTCTCCATCATATTTTAAATAATCGTTCAGCAGTTGTTTTAATTGTTCTTTAGCATAATGCAAACGAGAACGGACCGTACCCTCGGAACAATGCAGAACATTTGCAATTTCAGCATGACTCATACCATCAATTTCAAACAAAACAACAACTGTTCTATGAGTAATAGACAATTTTTGTAAAGCTTCGTTCAATTTTTCTTGCAATTCTTTTAATAAAGTTGCTTTGTCCCCTTTTTCTCCATTAGGATCATTCAGTAAAAAGTCAGGAACTTTATCTTCGTCATCAGTCCAAGCTTCTAAACTCATTGCACTCTTGTGCTTACGTTTACTGAGATAAGTCAACGCTGTATTAACAGCAATTCGATACAACCATGTATAAAACTGTGAGTCTCCCTTAAAACTTTCCATTGAACGAAAAGCTTTCACGAACACATCTTGCAAAATATCAGCTGTATCCTCTTTATGGCTAGTCATATTATAAATAACACCAAATAACCGTCGCTGATATTTTCGCACTAAAAAATCAAACGCATTCCGATTTCCTGCTTTAAAGCGCGACAACCATTCCAAATCCTCCTGATTGGAAGCCTGCAAATTTATCGTTTTATTATCATCAGAATCCATTGAAATTTAATCTAAGGGTACTGTATCAAAAAATATCGTCAATTAAAAATACAGAAGAATTCTAAGTTCTTTTTAATAAAATCAAAATTCAATTTACTCAAAAAATAAATTTTATTAATGACAATCTCAACCCTATTTCAGTTATTAAAACAATAAAAAATTATCCTTGAAAGCATTTTTATCAATATATCGTCTTTTATTTATGTAGTAAAGATTGGTAAATATTTTTTAGAACTAAACAAAATACACTTGACTATTTCTTATAAAAGCCGATCTTATACTCTATATTGTCATCAGGGGAATATGTTTGCATTCGTAGAAGCTTTTCGTAGTGGTCTTTTTTCTAAAAAAAATATTTTATCTAATATTTTGCCAGGAATCGTTGTTGGAGTTATTGCTTTACCTTTAGGTATGGCCTTTGCAATCGCATCGGGTGTCCCCCCAGAAAATGGGCTTTATACCTCAATTATTGCAGGTTTATTCGTATCTCTATTTGGCGGTAGTCGCGTACAAATTGCAGGACCAACAGGAGCTTTTGTAGTCATTCTTTATTCGATCACACAGAAATATGGCTTTGCCGGACTTCAATTGGCTACTCTCATGGCTGGACTCTTCCTTGTTTTTATGGGACTTTTCAAACTAGGTTCAATCATAAAGTACATCCCAGAACCGGTAATCGTTGGATTTACATCTGGAGTAGCCTTAACAATATGGATTGGGCAGTGGAAAGATTTTTTTGGCTTATCAGTACACTTTCAAGGAACATCTATCGGAACCAAACTTATCGATTTATTTCACGCATTTCCAACATTTGATCACACAACAACATTTATTTCTATTGCTAGTTTGCTTACGATCATTTTTACCAATAAATATTTAAAACCACTTCCTGGCTTTCTAGTTGCACTTATTGCAGCCACAACCGCTCAATACTTTTTTCAATTTAGTACAGTTGCTACTATTGGTTCAGCCTTTGGAGGCATTCCCCAATCACTTCCTACCTTTAAACTTCCTTACTTTTCTTACAACTTAGTTGCTGAATTAATCGGACCTGCTTTTACCATCGCCCTATTAGGAGCCATCGAATCTTTGCTTTCAGCTGCCGTAGCCGATAGTATGATTGGAACGCATCACAATTCCAACCAAGAACTTATTGGCCAGGGACTTGCTAATATATTTTCTCCGTTATTCGGTGGATTTGCTGCAACTGGAGCTATCGCAAGAACAGCTGCTAATATAAAAAGCGGCGGGAATTCCCCCATATCAGGGATCGTACATTGCTTAACGATTGTTTTATTTATTCTCTTACTTGCACCGCTTGCAGTTCATATTCCTATTGCTGTTCTTTCAGCTATTCTCTTCGTCGTATCTTATAATATGAGTGCTTATCATCGCTTTATACGTATTCTTATAACTGCCCCTAAGTCTGATAGTTTTGTTCTCCTCATAACATTTTTACTAACGGTTTGCGTTGATTTAGTCGTAGCCGTCAACATTGGAGTTGTATTCGCAACCTTATTTTTCATGCGACGTATGTCTAAAACGGTACAAATTGAGCATAATTCAAATGTAGGATTACTCAACGAACAATTACACGTTACAGTTCCACAAGATGTAAGTATATATTCTATTGAAGGACCATTTTTCTTCGGTGCTATCGAAACCTTTCAATATAAATTAGCTCGTGTTAATAATGATATACATACGATCATTATTCGTTTAAAACATGTTCCATTCATCGATGTAAGTGCGATTGATTCGTTACGATCTTTTGTTGCTTCTTTAGCCACTAAAAAAGTAAATGTCATATTCTGTGAAGCAAATGAACTCGTCTGTTTCCGCATGAATAAAGCCCGGCTTGAAGACGCTTATAACGATGGTCATTTTGACAAGTTACTTCATCAGGTGATTGAAAATTTACCAAAACCGCAAATTTAACACAATTAACACAAATTACCAATAAAAGCCCAAATACTCCTTGTCAAAGCTTTAAAAATCATATATAATATTGATTGTTATGATGAGCAACACTAATTCAAATATTATCGCATGCATCTGGGATTTCGATAAAACTCTTATCCCAAATTTTATGCAAACAACCTTATTTAAAGCCTTCGACATTGACTCAAAAAAGTTCTGGGAAGAAGTTAATACGCTCCCTCAATGTTATGAACAACAAGGCATCCAAGTAACGGAAGATTTACTCTATTTAAATCATTTGCTAACTTATGTAAAAGCAGGTTTACTTCCTGGGCTAAACAACAAAAAACTTCATGAATTGGGCAAAGAAATTCCCTTATTTAAGGGACTACCAGAATTTTTTCAAACGCTAAAGGATATTGTAATCAAAAATGAAACCTTCAGTAAACATGGAATAAAACTAGAACATTATATTATCAGTTGTGGTCTTGCTGAAATGATACGTGGTTCTAAAATTGCCCCCTATGTTGATGGAATTTTTGGTTGTGAATTCATCGAAGATCCCATGTTACCAGGTTTTTTAAATCAAGAAAATATCTCATTAGAAAATGAGCCTAAAGAGATTGCCCAAATTGGCCGTATTATCGACAACACCGCTAAAACACGTTATCTTTTCGAAATTAACAAAGGATCTAATAAAAATCCTAAAGTGAACGTAAATGCCTCAATTTCGCATGAAGATAGACGCATTCCTATTGAAAATATGATTTATATTGCGGATGGCCCCAGCGACATTCCCATGTTTGCGATCATAAAAGAACGCGGTGGAAAAGCTTATGCGGTTCATAATCCTGATTCTATGCAAGAATTTAAACAAAACGATCTTCTATTACAAGATGGACGTGTTGATTGTTATGGGCCGGCAGATTACCGTCCAGGGACCACAACCTATCGTTGGCTTACGATGCATATATATGATATCGCTGAACGCATTGTACGAACACGAGAGCAAATAATTCAATCGCGTGTACACAATCCACCACCGCATCAATCTTTAATAAAATCTACAGAAATAGAGAAACAAAGTACGTTATTTGAAGCCTAGTAATCAGTGTTTATCGTTTTCATAGGATCTACAGAGCTCTTGTCGCTATTTAAAGATATTTTTATTTTCTCAAAAAATATTGGATTGATATTCAAACCAAAGGAATGAAAGTATTCCTGCAAGTATATTTATTCATTCGGTTAAAAATTAGAATAACTTTACCTATACTTCACAAAAGATTAACCTTTTAATCTTTCTGTGATTGCTTTAATAAGATCATTCGGTTGAAATGGTTTTGTTAGAACTTCATCCATACCAACTGAAACGGCTCTTTCGTAAGTCTCTTGCAAAGCACTTGCAGTTAATCCAATAATAGGCATTGCAGCTTTTTCAAGACCACATTCCCCCGAACGGATTCGTTGCGTTGTCTCAAAGCCATCCATCTGTGGCATGTTTATATCCATGATAATTGCATCAACAACATTTCGTTGTAACCATTGCAAACATTGAACCCCATTGGCAACCACTATAACATTGAAGTGATATTTTTCTAAAATTTTTTGAGCAACTTGTTGATTTTCAAGGTTATCTTCCACTAATAACAAAGTCCGTTGTTCAATACGATCAACTTTAGAAATATGCTTCCCGATCGTATCAGATACCACTGAAACTTCTTCTGGTTGCCCTTTATCCATGAAAACGTTGAAATAGAAAATAGAACCTTTGTTAATCTTGCTATGAACTCGTAATTCACCTTTCATTAATCTTACCAAAGATTGTGAAATAGATAAGCCCAAACCTGTTCCCCCTTTATTTTGGTAAGCAACCTGCTCAAAAGCTTCGAAGATTTTCTTTAAGTTTTCTTTAGATATACCCACTCCCTGATCTTTGACAGATACAAACAGTTGATACCGATCATCATTGCACACACAACCAGAAACTCTAATATAAATCGTACCTTTTTCGGTAAATTTAATCGCATTGGAAATCAAATTAAGCAAAATCTGTTTTAAGCGTTTTTCATCACCGATAAGCCAAGGTTCGATTTCTGGATGTATCCACAAATCCAATTTTAACTGCTTTTTATTTAAGGCAGGCTGAAATAAAAAACAAATATCATTCAAACACTTCTTTATCGAAAAATTAACAGGCTCAAGTACAAATTTTTTAGCTTCGATTTTAGATAAATCCAAAACTTGATTTATGAGATCTAACAATATTTGTGTACTGGACAGAATTGTCTTTACATAATTTCCTTGCTCTTCATTTAACTTTGTATCTTGCAATAAATAAGAAAAACCTAGAATTCCATTAATCGGTGTACGCAATTCATGGCTTACAGTCGCTAAAAATGTTGATTTTGCCTGTGTTGTTTCAATCGCCTTATCTCTTGCTTTAGCCAACTCTTCTGCATATTCCGTCAAACGTTTTTCGTTCTTTTTTCTTTCTGTAATATCGACCAAACATGAGATATAACCTTCAAAATGGCCATCATTTAAAATGCGTGGAACACTTTGGCAAAGCATCCAACAACTATCCCCTTTACTATTTTTTAGCAAACATTCAAAAGATAACGATTGCCTCAATCTTTGAGCTTTTAAAAACTGAGTTTTATAGTATTGGGCAATTCCAGGAGATAGAAATTTTAACCAAGACCAATCATTATACGTAAGACTCTTCTGTTTTGTAAAAGCACACCACTGTTGATTAAAGAAAAAGTGCGTATTATCTTCATTGGTAGTCCAAATTAGTACTGGAGCTATATTGATTAAATTTTGGAACAAATTTTCTGTTTTTTCTTGCGACAAAATCATATCGTTAAGCGCGCTTCCTAAATCTCCAATTTCGTCTTTACAAAAGATTGGCGCCATTGCATTACTATTCCCTAACCTACGCTTATTCATTTGCCGCTTTATGTTATTTAAAGGCCGCAAAATCCAAATATTCATTTGAATAAGGGTTATCACGATCAAGAAAATAAGAATAAGGATTGAAATTGAAAATGTTGATAAACTTTGCTGTAAAAATTCTTTTGACCAATAATAGGTATCCATTTGAATTACAACATAAGCCGGCACATAATTTGTCCTATCTTCATACCGTAACAGATAAAAACCTAATGCATAATTGAACACATACCGTTCCTGTATGATATCATACGACTCGTATTCTTGGGGAAAATTTGGAAGACGAACCCCTCGAGGGAGTGGATAAGATCTCCAACCTTTCCCAACCAATGACATACGATTACAAGCTAAAACAGTCAATGGTTCTCCATAAAGAATGGCAATACAACGAATATGTGGTTCACTTGCAAAAGCACAAACCAATCGTTGCAATTCATAAGGATAATGAGCAACTTGAGAACAAACACCTACAGAATGTGCTAATTGTTGGCAGCGTACCAAGGCATGACCTACCAAGCGATCATAGTAAGCTCTTCTTGAAAAACTGATAACAACAAGTGTACAAACGAAACAAAATATAATAAGAGGCACTAAAATTTTTAATTTTAATGAACAATTTTTAAAATACCTTAACAGCCATCTTACCATCTTAGAGTTTTCTTTATAAAAAACGTATCAAATATAGAATCTAAAGGTTTCTGTTTTTTCCTTGGTTCTAAATTGTTATTTTTTAAAATTTCTGAATTAATATTTGCCATAATATCTAAAACATAACGATTTAAGGCAAACAATGGCACTTGATCTTCTATATATAAGGGATTAACTGCTTGAAACAGCTGATCAGCTTCTTCCTGTGAAACTAAGTGATGTGCACTCAAGATTTGTTGACAATTAGAAGGATTGTTTTTATAAAAATCAATAAGATCATCCCAACTTTTTACAAACTTAATTAATGAATTTCGATATCTTCTAATAGCTTTTTTCTTCAATAAAAACACATTAAGCTGCATTTCTTTAGGCCAATTTTCAGAGCTATACACACAATGCATGAGATCCTTCAAAGGTTCAATAAAGGGTGGATAACCAACAACCCCATCCACCCGCTCATGCTGTAAAAAAGTTAGAGCAGCAGTAGGATCCATAGGAACAACCGTTATGTCCTTCAAGGTTAACCCTTCTGTTTTTAAAGCTTTAATTAAGACATATCCTCCATAAGAATTAATTTCAACGCCTATTTTCTTACCTTTTAAATCTCGAACACTTTCTATCGATTTATTCACCAAAATTTGGCAAGAAAAATCTTTATTAATGTACGAAGGAATTAAAATAACCTTAGATTTTGCATGTCTAACCTTTTGACGAACAACCATAGCATCTACTAAGGGACAAATCATTCCATCAACTTGATTCCATTCAAAAGCTTGCTGCACATCTTCTAAAGAACCAAATTCAACAACCTTTACATGAATACCAGCCTTTTCAAAAAATAAAGCTTTCCGTGCCAACGAAAAAAACTCACCTCCAGCGAAAGCATTAACCCCGATTCGTAAAGTTGGTATATAAATAACGTAGTGCCTGACTCCTAAGATCACTCCAATGATAGCGACCAATAAAAAAATAAACAAAATCCTTTTTATACGCACGCATTGATGTTAAACTTTTGAAAAACGTTTAGCAAGAAAAATATAAAATGGAAACTTGAAAAATGTTTTTATTTTGATTAGATTTATATTTATGAAAAATTCAGCATACGATTCCAATTTGCTTTTATATGATGGTCAATTTTTTAAAAAAGGTTACCACGGTATTATTGGAGCTGATGAAGCTGGACGAGGCCCTCTTGCAGGACCTGTCATGGCAGGAGCTGTTTGGATTGACAACAAATTTTATCAAGAACACGCTTCTGATGAAAAAATACTTTTATTCCAAGACTCCAAATTATTAACAGAAAAAAACCGATTAAAGGCTTTCGAAGTACTTCAATGCCTATCGGAAACAACTTCATTAAAATTCGCATTGGGTGAAGCAAGCGTAGCTGAAATCGAAGTTGGTAACATCCTGTATGCAACCACATTAGCCTTCCGAAGAGCTTTGGAAAACCTACAAAACATCACTGGAATAACATTACCTACACCCAGTGATTTTTCCATCACTCAATCAAACAATGACATCTATATCGCAGTCGACGGTTATCGCTTAAAACGCCTACCCTACCTACATAACGGACTTGTAAAAGGCGATCGTACAAGCTTTTGTATTGCAGCAGCATCAATCATTGCAAAAGTCTTGCGAGATAAAAAAATGTATCAACTTGCCAAACAATTCCCTCAATACCATTTCGAAGAAAATAAAGGTTATGGAACAGAAGCTCATATCGCCGCACTAAAACACTTCGGACCTTGTGAAATACATCGAAAAACTTTCTTACATAAAATTTTCACACAACCCCCCTCTCAAAGTCATCAACTCGTAATGACACTATAATAAACTATACATAAAATCCATTCAATATTACAAAAAAATTACAACATAAAGGATTGACTTTAAAATTTCGCTTATTAAAAATATAATATGTGAAATATAAATGTTCTTTGAATTACACTTCACTGGCAACGGTGATTCTACTATTAAGTAGCCCAAACATAAAAGCTGATAGTAATGTTTACAATGAGCTTCAAGAAGCAAATAAAGCAATCAACGACCCATCTGTTAATTGGAAAGAAGCAGCTCAACACTTTATAAATGCTTTTGATGAGTTTAGTCAAAACATTTTAGATATTTTAAATACAAAAGGTGGGAAAACTGTATGGAACACTTTTATTTCTGTTGAATTATGGAAAAAAGGCAGAACATTCCCTTCACATTTTCCAGAAAATTATTATTTAAAACAAGAAACAATAAATGATAGAGCAATATGTGGAGCTGCCTATTGGCGAACCACTTGCTGGGATACAGATAATGAAGAAGTACCTTGCTGCCTGTGCAACCCTATTATGGATTTGTTATGTTGTATACCTACCTGTGGGCTATGGCCTATGATTCATTGTATAGCATCAGTATCAAGCCTCCAAGGGTCTGGTGCATATTACTTCAAGGACCATATAGAACCATATTTAAAAAAATACATAATAAGTACATTACAGGTAAACTCCTTGGAAGAGGCTGGAGATTATTGGGAAAAACAATTTTTAATCCCCGTAAGTAATCTATTAATAGATCATTCAAACGAAATGCTTAATCATGATTCAAATACATTACAACTTTTGCTAGATCTTTACCGAACTTACTATAGAAGTAATTTCATTGGAAAAACAGGAACCCTTCATGGTTGTGGTACTTATATAGATATAAGTGCTGTAGAGGAATTAGCCAATTTTGCAGCTATTTATCAAAATGTTTATAATTATTTAGCAAACTCTATAGTAAACTGCAACCAATCGGAAAATAAAGAATACGAAAATATTCTTTGCTGTTTACTAACACAAAAAGATAAAGGAATTACAAACAATAATAAATATTACAAAGGAGCATGGGAATATGGTTTAGACATTGAACATCTTCTGGAAATCGTACAGCCCCACTCAACAATTAATCAAGAAACAATCTTACCAGCCATAAGCAGAGCTATAGAGATTGCAAAAGACATCGTTTATGAGATAAAACTTGATAGGCAAAATAAGCACGATCAACAAGTAGCTGAAGCCCAACTGCAAGCCGCTGAAGCCCAACAGCAAGCCGCTAACACCCAACTGCAAGCCGCTGTATGCGCAAGTCATAAAATAAATTAAAAAAACAGGAGCTGTTCTTCAACTAAGGACAGCTTGAGTATTGTGTTATCCCTACATTATCAAATCACGATTAATTTTATTGAAATTTTTAGGGATAACCTTATAAATTTTTTGTATGAATATATTTTGTTTTGCTAATCTTCTAGGCGTTCTACTTATTATTACAGGCATAATTTCATTATTTTTAAAAGAAAGCCATCAAACTATTTTCTACAAAATATTAAGAAACAATACATTAGGTATTGTAATATTTATCGCAGCCTGTGTATGGTTTCTGTTAAAAATTGCCAACTTAGGCGAAGCTGATTTTGGGCAATACAAACATTGGTTGTTGTTATTATTCGGATTTTGCTTCTTAGGATGCTGCATTTATTGGAAAGATTTTCTTATTGTTCGAGGATTTGCCATGTTAGCCATCATGTCCATTCACAAGTTTTTAAACATCGGTTACATGAGTGAAGCTTTTGTCCACCCGTTTATCTCTTTATTTTTCTACATTTGGATTATTATTTTCATGTACATTGGAACTTATCCCTATGTACTACGAAATATTTTACCTGTGGCATTTCGAAAAAACTGCCGATATATAAAATGTATAGGACTAATTTTTATAATTTACGGAAGTAGTCTTATAGTTTTAGCACAGGTATAAAATGAAATTATTGCTCGTACTCACAGGAACATCAGGCAGTGGAAAAACAACACTTTGTACAAAATTTCTAGAAACCCTAGAAAATACAGCACGCGTTATTACCACGACCACCCGTAATCCAAGAATAGGAGAACGGGATGGTATTGATTATTTTTTTGAAACAAAAGATCATTTTTTAGCTCGATTAACAAACGATGAGTTTCTAGAGCATGCGCAAGTGTATGATCACTATTATGGTGTTTCAAAACAAGCCATATTTGACGAAAAATATGCTGACAAAGATCTAATCATGTGCACAGACGTGCAAGGTGCACAAACGTTAAAAGCCAAGTTCAGTGTGTCTACAATGGGGCGTCGATTGGTAACGATTTTCGTAAGTCCTGCAAGTTTGGACGAATTGAAAAATCGTTTGATTAAGCGCGGAACCGATGATGAACCGACGATCCAAAAACGCCTTCAAACGGCTGAAATGGAATTGCATAGTTTACCTCAATTTGATTATTATTTATGCAGTCAAGACAGAGAACACGACTGGCTCTGCTTGCAACACATTTATTGTTCAGAAAAAATGCGGATTTAAGCAATGTTTTCAAGATAGACCTCCGTTGATTGTTCTTGAGGTGGTATTCCCAATTGTGACAAATTAAAAAAAGCAAGACCTGCCTTTCCAAGACTAGAATCACGAGAACAGGTTAAAATCTGTTGACCATTTTCCTTGAACAAGCAACGCCCTTGTGGATCTATTGATATTGAAATCGTAGAATTTGAGCTTTCTCTAAATTCATTCAGCAAAGGATTCGAATTAATCGCCTCCAACAAATCTGCCTTCATTCGTGAAATTGTTTCACGAGCACAGCCTTTTCTTGACAAATGCTGCATAATTGCTTTAAAATTAATAACGCCACGTTCGTTATTTCTAATTTTACTCAACGTTTGATCCAGCAAGGAACTTCCAATGCTTGACAAACCACTCATAATTAAAGGATGCATATACCTACATATGTAAGCATTATTCGTGCCAAATCCACAAAAACTATTGTTTTATGCTAAATTTTCACAAAAAATCCATATTTTATATATTTCTAATAAATTTTGGCATAAAAATTTAAACCACATTCCCTTCTTTATGCAAAATTTACCCTTACAAACATAGAAAAATTTTCCATATGGAAAATTTTTCCACCCCTTTTATCATAAAAACCCACAATAATGCATTTTAAAGTTGACAATCACTTAAAGACCTTACAGCATAATCATTGATGTTTACAAGTTATCGTAAGTTTTTTAAATTATTTGTTTCATCTTTCGCAATAGTTTTATTGTCTCCATTAGCATTTTCAGGAGGTTCCGTAAGCAAACCCACTACAGAGAAAGAATGGATACGCCAACAATTAAATGATTTTCAAAATCTAAAAAACAACTTGAATAAGTTGGAGCAAAATGACCCTAAAGCATTAAATGAATATTTTTCAACGAAAACGAAAAAGATTTACCTCTATATGAAAAATTCTATCTAAGTATGACCAAATTGCATAATATGCTTTCTGCTCGCCAGTAATTACGATTATAAATTAAATGAAAAAATATTTTTTAGCGTTGGTTTAGGTTGTGGCTTGGTACAATTAGAATATCACTTTAAGGATAATAATGATACAGTTGGTTAAAGAAAAATTGATTACAATTTATCAAAGTTTCTCTTTGCTGCGCAAATTATGACTGGATTAGTTTATGATATAAATTCTCACTGGGCATTATCTCTGAACTACCGTTGTCTAAAAATGGAAAATTTAACCATAAAGAAATAGATGATATAAATTGCATTAAACCTCTCAAAACCCCCTATCTGCACTCACTGGAATTAGGACTACGTTATAGCTTCTAGAAATGAAATTTATACAAACAAATAAAAATCTAACCCAAGTTG
>CAKUXH010000011.1 GCA_934700265.1 uncultured Opitutales bacterium | reverse complement strand
GCTGCTACAACATCAGCTAGTTTAACTCTGAAAGTCATGCAAGCAAATACACAATTTAAAGAAATTGAATTGGAAAATATATCCGATCAAAAAAAAGAACAGGAAGCAAAGAAAAATCCGATGTTTAAGAAATTAAGAGATGAAGGTATGTGGAAAGAAAGTACCGTAGATCGCTACCAAGAAATGCTTTCAGAAGAACGAATTAAAGAAATACGTAATACAAATAGAAAGTAGAAATTCTATGTTAAATGGGAAAAATATTCTCGTTACCGGAGGAACAGGTTCATTTGGCCAAGCTTTTTGTAGATATGTTTTAACACATTTCAAACCTAACCGACTTATTGTTTATTCACGCGATGAATTTAAGCAATCGCTTATGCAGGAAGAAGAAATTTTTCGCTCTCCTTGTATGCGTTATTTTTTGGGCGATATAAGAGATTTACAACGCTTAACTAAAGCAATGAATGGGGTTGACTTTGTAATTCACGCTGCAGCCTTGAAGCAAGTTCCGGCAGCCGAATATAATCCCAATGAATTCATCCAAACCAACATTCTTGGTAGCGTAAATGTTTGTGAAGCAGCGCTAGCTAATAATGTAGAATGTGCAGTTGCCCTTAGTACTGATAAAGCAGTTACCCCAGTCAACTTATATGGAGCTACAAAATTATGTGCAGAAAAATCTTTTATTGCCAATAACAGCTATTCAGGGAAAAATCGAACACGTTTTTCAGTTGTTCGTTACGGTAATGTTTTAGGAAGTCGTGGTAGCGTTATTCCACTATTTTTAAAACAACAGTCATCTGGCGAAGTAACGATCACGGATCCACGTATGACAAGATTTTTTATTACATTGGAACAAGGAGTAAAATTTGTTCTACAATCACTTTTTTCTACACAAGGTGGAGAAATATTTGTACCTAAGCTACCAAGTTGCACGATAACAGATTTAGCTAAAGCAATCGTTCCAGATTGCTCCCAGAAAATTATAGGGTTACGTCCTGGAGAAAAATTACACGAAACCCTCATTCCTATTGAGGAAAGTCGTTCTGTTTATGACTGTGGAAAGTATCATGTAATTGCACCCTTGATGCCTTATTGGGCCACCAACAAAAAATGGGCTATAAATGGGAAATTATGCGAAAGCGCATTTTCTTATACCAGCAACAACAATACACAATGGCTTTCTAAAACAATAATTTTACGTTGGTTAAAAAATTTTACTTCAGAAAAAAAGAATTCAGCCGTTATATTACATAAAGCATTAATTGGAAAGTATTAATATTATGGTAGATTTTTCAACTTATCTTACAATCTATGGAAAAGAAATAGGATTACCAAACCTAAAATTTAATGACCAAGGGATATGTTCATTAAATTTCAACTCTTCTGTAGATATTGACATTGTTTACCAAAAAGATATTGATCAGTGCATTTTTGCAGCACCAATCATTGATATCCCTGCTACAGGTCAAGAAGAACTTTTTAGAAGAATTCTAACAGAAAATGTGTTTGGTATTGCCACTGCAGGCGCAACGTTTGGCATAGAAGAAGAAAAAAATCGAATCGTTTTAAGTTATACCTTCATCACAAGTACATTTTCCTTTGATTTATTTAAAACTGTTTTAGGAAATTTTGTAGATCTTGTAGAAGATTGGAAAAAAAAATGTGAAGAATTTCTAACAGATTATGATTCTCAGGGAACAGGACCATACTCCAGTCTGGATAATATGCAATTTATCAGAGGATAAAAAATATGTTTACAGATAAAATAAATTTTTCCGCTATTTTAACCTTTGTTAAAAATGCTTCACAAGAATGTGTAACATGGAGTAAAGAAGCGTTTACAAGTATAAAAGACAAATGTCAAACTATAAATTTATCTTCTAAGTTTCTAATTAAAAAATTTGATAGCATAAAAGAATCTTTGCAAAATTTTACATCGATAATAAAAAGTAAAATTTCTGATGCTATATTTAATATCGAAAACTTTTTTGATCAAAGCCCTACTATCTTAAGTATTTATAGAAATTTAGGCATAAATGATAAAGACTGGAGGGATTTACCCAAAAATCTGGCATGGTCTATCGTTGTTAGCCAACTTTCATATCACAGTGATGAAAACACTGCCTCACATAAAGATGTTTTATTAAAGGGCTTAGCATACGAGTTAAATACTTACATAAAAAATAATACAGAAGAAGATACAACCAATATAAAAAAACTTCTCGAAAATGTAGAAAAAGATATTGAGGATTTAAAACCAGAACTGAAACGAGAAGAAGCCCTTAACAAAAAGCTCAACTTATCCACTACTTTCACAAGAGAAGAAAGGGCATTACTTATTTCTCAAACTATAGGCGAAGAGAACCTTTCAAAAGAAATTCCTTTGATAATTGGAGATAAATTTGTAACAATAAAAACAGATAATATTCCACAAAAGCAATTATCCGGTTTTGGAAAAGACAGTGATTTAAAGCAAGTCTCGAGTGAATTTCAGGGTAAAACTGAACATGCTAGCAATCTTTGGAAGCAAAATATTACCCTAGGTGATAAACAAGTTTCGTTTATAAGAAGTGGTACAACTAGAGGAAATGAGACAGCAACAAAAGAAATTTTAGCAAATGCTCTTAGTTTAAAATTTTCAGATGAAACTATTTCAAAAGCAACAACACAAGAAAATGCCCTAGAATTAAATTTTTCTAACGTTCAGCTAATGACAGCTGGGAAAATTACTGCAAATGATAAAGGAATGCCATTTCAGCAAATGGAAACTTTTAAAAAATTAGCAGATGCTCCACAACCCTTAAAGCTTAATTACCAAGGTAAGGATATCTTTGTTAAATTACAACCGCCTCTGTTATTTAATTTTGGAGTAAATGTACAAAACTTTAATCCAATATTTAAGCCTATTGTGTCCCTCAAGGAAAATGCCGAAAAAAACAATACGAGTTTTAAAAAGTTATTTGGAAATTTGAAAATTTTTGGAGGAGAAAATACCGAAAAAAAAGTAAATGGTCATTATGTATTCGACAAAGATTCAATCATTGCACAAAAATTAAACGATCCGAATTTAGATGCAAATACTAAAGAACAAATTCGGTCACTTTCCGAACAAATTCTTGATATCTACGATAAAAATAAATATGGGGTTAAACAAAATCCATATGCACTTCCATCAAGGGTTGCTTTATTAACTAATTTGCTTGGATATGCGACATCTTACGGCTGTAAAAGTGGTAAAGACAGAACCGGTATTATGTCCATGGAATTAGAAAACTTAACGGCCAAGGTTATTACCGACAATGTCCCTTATGACATTTATAATCAATCGGTTCAGGAAAAACAAAATTTACAATCTATTTATAAATCTGGGACAGCTATAGATATCGCGAAAATTAATACAGGTAATGTTCAAAGGGGACTAAAAATTGAGCGACTACACGGCCTCTTTACAAGTAATGAAGAACGTTTTGGGGTTGATGTAGCAAAAGACTTTGAAAATAATCTGCAAGCACTTAATAATGAAAACGTTACAGTACAATCGAATACATTTAACAATGATCAATTAAAAATTATTGAAAATGCTATACAATCTAACAACATGAAAAATTTTCCATTAGAAGAAAAAATTTCATGGATAACATCTGAAAATTTAAACCTAAATTTCAAATTAAAAGTATTGAATAGCTTAAAAGATGATGTTAATATCTTTAAAGTATTGAATGGAAATAATGGTGTACAACAATATATCGAAAGTAATGTTTTAACTCCTGCTTATGAAATGTTTAACAATCGGCATATTTTTTATAATCAAATATATAATCAACCATTACTAAACACTAATTTTTATCTTAATGCTAAGGAATCACTATCCATTTATACAACGTTTACGAGTAATCGTTTTAAACTAGCAAATAGAAGTAATTTTGAAGCTTTAAAAGCAACTATCGATGCTATCGACAATATTGATTCACCTGAAAAACTTACTAAGTTTTTGAAAAATAAATAATGACGCTATCCATATCAGATGTTACTTACACTTATCCTATTACACCTACCATAGGATCTGAAGATATTTATCAAATATCACTTGCAAAAAGTAACACAATTGGAGAAATAATTAAGGCCTATAGAAGTTTATTTAATGATTATACTGAAAAAGCAAGCCAATTGCTAAGTACTTTAAATACAATATTAACAGAAGAAAAACTTAATTTTAATGATTTAAAAAATATTGATAAAATTTTCGATAAAGATTCGATCATTGCAAAAAACAGTGAGGATTATATAGAATGCAAAGAAGGTTTAAAAGCTTATAAATTTTATTTAAAGGAAGCGCTTACAAAGCTTTACAATCTTTATGTAGCAATAGAAAACGCTAAAAATGATATCAGTGAACTTGAAAATCTTGAAGCAGCTACCCAAGAAAGGCTTAATGACGAAGCACATGTAATTATTACAAAGCTTCAATGTGCAGATAAGCAGGCCCAAGATATTCTCAAAGATTTTTCAGAATATTCCATTGTAAAAACGCTTACGGTTACAAAATATATAAACTACAACGATGGAGAAAACAATCATTGGGCAGAACTTGTTGACCAAAGCACCTATCAATGCATTGAAAAAGGATATCGAAATTATGGAAATACGGATGACTTTATTAAAAAAATTCAGAATTGTAAAGGAATAAGCGATCTTCGAACCATTCAAACAACAAAAGAAGAGGTAAGTCGCAATTATATTACAAGTTATTATAAAAATGATGGGAATAATCAACTTACGGATAAATATGATTTATTAGCAAAGCAAATCCAAGATTTAAAGGAAGATTTAAACAAAACAACCGAATCAAATCTTGCATTATTTGATGAATTAACACTGCTAGAAAAATTACAATATATTCGGATTTATTATTCAGATACCACCGAAAATGCCCGCTACGTATATCCTCAAAATAATTCATTTGGATACCCCTGTGTAGAACCTAAAAAATCTGAAGATGCTCTCAATGATACAAAAGAATTAGGACAATTAGAAATATTTTATTTAGGATATATCGTAAATCGTGATGGCCCTATTAATGCCCTTGCATCATTTTTAGAAATTAAAACATCAGCCATCAAATCACAAATAAAAGTTTTGATGGAACGTATAAAAGCGATAAAAGCTTATTCTAGCCTTTTACAAAAAGGTTTTGAACAGTTTTCTAAAGCAGCTGCAACTTACGGTGAAGGGAATCCCCCTTCTATTCCAAAAGCCGCTTTTTATATTTATCGTTATATAAGCACAAGTGCCACCCGCTGTTTCAAGTACATTAATGGAGAATCTTACATCATGATACAATACTCTCGTGTAGATGAAAAAGATTTTTGCAATGATACAAATAAAGGAACGGATTCTATAGCTGCTGATAATTGGAATGAATCACCTTCAAAATATTATATTTTAGTTAAGCCTACTGAAGAAGGATTGAATGATTTTGTAAATTTTTTAAATGGAATACCAACGCTTGATAACCCTTGTAAAGACATACACCAAAGAACTTTAGATATATTATTCGCACAACATACATATAAATCTTGTCCAAATACAGATGTTGAATATTACAAGTACCCACCTATTAGGCTAAGCATTATGCCACAAACACATTATCACATATTTCTTAAATCAGTAGACATAAAAAATAAATGTTCATTTTCTTATTATATCAGGGCTGACATCTCCAAGTTTGATAAATGGCTTTTCACATTAAACAACACAAATTGGGAAGCAATAAATACCGATAATAACGTGTATTGGAAAGAAAATACAATTACCTGTGATGGTACTAATGTTAAATTTTACAAAGAAGAAAATAAAAAAGATCTTCCTAAGAAACTGGATGTTCCTAAGATGGCTGGAACAGATATGACAAATGTATATTATCAAGATGGTTTTGCTTGGAATGATCTAACTCCTGATAATATAGAAAAACAAAATGCTTTACCTAGCTATTTTAACCTTTGGCAAAATGGATATGAAACACAAATTGCAAATTATAAAAGTAATTTAGAACAGCAAGAAAAAGATATCTCTGCTTTGCAAAAAAAGATACAAACTTTTGATGCAACTACTACCAACTTTAGAAACAAAGCTTTTAATGTTTACAACAAAATAGTTAACAAAATTAAATAATATGTCTGCATTATCAAAATTAATTCTAACAGAACTAAAGAAAGAATTGGGACCATCAGCAGCCCACTTAAGCGAAGATGTTATTGACTTAAATTTAAATTTAGGCCAACAGCTCGCTGAAGGAAAGGTACGATTAAAGGATGTTCTTAATATTCCTGACCAACATATGGAAACTTTGTACGCTATTGCTTACAATTACTATCAAAAGAATAAATACGAAGATGCTAAAAAACTCTTTACACTGCTTTGTACCTATGATCCATTAAAATATAAATATTGGGAAGGCGCAAGCGCAACAGCCCGCTTATTGAATAATTACCAAGAAGCAATTATGGCCTATGGAGCATTATTACAACTCAGACCAATGAAAATTTCTTACTACAATGAGCTTGCTGAATGTTTTCTAAAATTAAATCAAAAAGATAACGCTAAACAATGTTGTGAAGCTGTATTGGTTGCAGGTCCTTCAGAAGATTTTCGAAAGGAAAATCCAGATATGGATGCTTGTGTCGCAAAAGCTAAGAACTTACTTAAAGTTTTAGAAAAGTAATTATAAAGAAAGGGTTTATCATGCCTATCAACTTAGATGCAAATTTATCAAAAACTGATTTTCAAACAAACACGGACGATATCAATATCTCTTCCGTAAAAGCTACACACGATATCAACAATTCTACAGGAATAACAGGTACAACAGAAGCAAACATCTCAGGTAAAATCTCTTCATCCTCCGGAATTCCTTCTTTAGAAGCTCCAACATTGCCTTTAGAGGAAGTCATCAATACTGTCGTAAAGCTTGACACTCAATCAGCTCAAGCTCTAGGCCTTTCAGCAGGTACATCCATGAATATTGCTGATTTTAACAAAGCAATTCTCGAAAAACTTGACAGCAAATTAGGAAACAATACCAATACATCTAGCGGTATAGATATATCCAAAATGGATGGGGATACCTTGGACCTATTCTGCATGTTACTTTGTCAAGAATCTAAAGAAAAAATGATCAAAACTTTCAAAGATCTCTTGAATACAAAGATAAAAGAACGTAGCGATAAACAACAGGATTACGCTAAAGAAGTAGCTGACGTTACTAAAAAGAACATGGAAGCCATTAAAAAGGCAAAAGAAGCTGAAAAGAAAGCTAAGAAATGGGGTATATTTAAAGCCATTCTAGGAGCTGTTATCGCCGTAATAACAACCGTTGTAGCAGTCGCTGTAACAGCTGTAAGTATGGGTTCGTTAGGCCCTGTTGCCTTAGGTTTCGCTTGTGCTGGAATTTCATTAGCAATCGCTTCAGCTGCAGCCACATGTGTAAGTAGTGGACTGACAGTCGCAGCTCTATGTACTGATGATCCAGAGAAAAAAGCTGCTCTTAACAAATGGGCAATGGGCGTAGGAATTGCTGCAGCTGTTATGGGAGTCGGTGCCGCTATCTGTTCAGGAGGGTCATCCATCGGTACTAGCATAAATACTATTACAAAAATACTCAATACCGGCGCATCACTTGTATCAGGTATCTCGCAAATATCTACCGGTGTTATCGATATTGTACAAGGCGCTGAAAATATAAAATTAGCTGACCTACAAAAAGATTTAGCTGATATGAAAATTGATTTAACTAAGCTTGATGAAACTATCGCCTTATTAACGAAACTTATCGAAAGCTTAACAAATAACATTGAAACCTTCGTTGAAGACTTACTAAAAAATGAAGAAAAAGCTGCTAAAGAACTTATCAATGTAAGCGATGCTCAGTCTAACCTTGCCAATGAAATGCCATGTTAACAAAAATTGAAAAAGACACGCTAACGCTCAATTTTGATAGTTATGTGATCGATCTGGAAATTCTTAAGCTAAAAGAAGCGATTGATCCTATCATTAATCAATTGCCAGAAACTGTAAATAAAGTATTACTTGATTTTGCAAATATTAAGGCAATCGATGTAAAAGGATTTAACTATCTTATCGAATTATATATAAATTGCCAAAAGAAACAATGTTCGTTACGGATCGTCCACTGTCCTTTATTCATACAAAAACAACTGGAATTATTCAAACTCGACTGTCTCTTTTGCGTAGGAGAAAATTAAAAAACAATGACAATCCAAGTATTTTCTTGGATTGTCACTATTCCTCAAAAAGCACAGAAAACTTCTGTGCATCTGTTCGTTATTGATGATTAATTTCAGCAAATAATGCGCTTACTGCTGGATCTTTTAAATTAAGAGGTTTGCCTCCAGAAACACGTTCAAATTCTATGCAACGTAATTTATTACCATTCTGCTCATCATGCCCTACGAGACCACTTTTCTTCTGTAAAGCACATTCAACAGCATAATCAACACACGATTTAATTAAATTTAAATCGAAAGCATTGGCTGCCGAAGAACGAGCAAAGTATCCACTCTTCTGTACAAGCATTTTTTGCCCACCTAAACGCTTCATAAATTGCTCACCAATCCACTTACCTGCATTAACTTTGTCCAATTTAACATGCCCAAAAGCATCGCGTTCAACCGATTCTCCATTTGCCTCCATTTCTTTAACGATAGCAGAAACACAAGCTCCTTCACTTACAAATAAATTCAAATTTCCTGTCTTTTCAAAAATAGGCTTTAATCGTTGAACTTCTTTATCCAAATCAAAATCAAGCTCGGGAACATAAATACCATGAATGGCAAATTTATCTTTCGAAAATCCTAATTCGGGAGCAAAAATTTTTGTAGCTAAACGCTCATTATAAATACGTGCTGTTTCATAAGTTAACCAACCACAATAACGTCCCATAACTTCATGAATAACGAGCATTTTAGGATTCGCACTATGCTCATGTACAACATGTTCAAAAAAGATTGCGCCTTGCTCGGCTGCAGTTGTTGCTCCTAAACTACAACGAACAGGAACAATGTCATTATCTACCGTTTTAGGTAAACCTACAATAGGCAAATCATAATTGTTTTTCTTTAAAAAATGTGCTAATTCAGCCGCTGTCGTACTTGTATCATCGCCACCAATGGTATGCAAAATATCAATTTTATCTGCCATTAATTGTTTAGCAGCCACTTCAAATGGATTCTCCCCTGGTCTAACCAATCCTTTTTTTTCACAATCCTTTGCATTTGATAATTTAACACGACTATTACCTATAGGACTGCCACCAAAATTTAGTAATGCATAGGCTTCTTCACGCCCCTTCTGTGAAACAACTCTTGATTGTCCTAATAATAAACCTTGATATCCATTTAAATAGGTAATGATTTCAATGTTTAAATCAAGTTCACTATAACGTTGAATTAATCCCCCAACAGATGCAGACAAGCATGGGGCCAAACCACCTGAAGTCAATATTGCAACTTTCATGCTTAATATAATACACTTTTTTCAAAAATGGTCCAGTACCTTTTTACAAATAAAAATAAGCTCAACATTAACTGAGCTTATTATTTTTTAACCGCATTATAATGCTAAGCAGCTGCAGCCTGAGTATTTACCATATTATTTAAAAAATTTGCTTTATTTTTATTTTTTACAGAATTTAATCTCTGCTGCAAAAGACGGCTATTTCTACGATTACTGGAAGGTTTTCCTTTTTCTCGTTGTTTTAATTGTTTTTCCCGTACATCAAGTTCAGCCTGTTTTTTATTCAATGATATTTCTTTATCTTCAAGCTCATTTTGTAAAAGTTCTATCATCTTTTGTTTTTCATCTATTATTTCTAAAAGACTTTTATCTTCTTCAGATTCATCTTTATTTTTTATTTTATCAAGCTCTTTACGCTGTTTGTTAACTGTAATCTCTAATTCGTGTATTCTATCAGCATTCTTTTTCAATTCAGATTTATTACGCATAATAATTTCAGTTTGATGCTTTATGGTGATTTCTAACTGTTTTTTATCTTCTTTGCTTTCTTCATCTTCTTTGAATACAGTCGATGATCCTCTACCGATATATTTGATACCTTGAGATTGCAGTTGCTCTTTTAAAGCGATATTTTCCTTTTTCAGCTCTTCAATTTCTGCATTTTTATTGTTTAAAGCCAATAAATAATTAGAACTTAATGAATCTCCGATAAAACGTTTTGTTTTTTCAACCCTTTCAATATCTACATTTAACCTTCCTGCTTCCAACTTTTTTGTTTTACTTTTTAAATCAGAATTTTCGCTTTCCAAAACATTAAGTTGCTGCTTTAAAATTTCCTCCTGATTTTTTAACTTTTGATTAGTGGCTCGCAATTGAGCATTTTCTGCTGCAACTTTTGCTTTCTCTTGTTCTATCTCAAACGAACTTGGTAATCCATCAAAAATATTTTCTATATTCACCCTATCATCATATTCTAAAAACCTATTGATTTTATTATTCAATTGATCAATTTGTTTTTGCATTTCTTCCTTCTGTATACTTAAACCATTATTGTTCTGTTCTAAAACTTCTTTTTCTTTTTTTAACTGAACAATTTGATTTTCAAGTTCACTGATCTTTGAACTCTTCTTATTATTATCTTGTTGTAGCAATATATCATTTTCTGATCCCTGTGAACCTTGTTTTACAACAGGCAAATTAACTTTAAAATTTTCTTGTTGTGACGAAGGAACCTCTACATTGCTTTTATCTAAATTACCCGATTGAGAAAATGAAGTGTTTTGAGCTTTTACAGAACTTACAGAAATACGGACATCAATTTCGCTACGACTCTTCTCTTCTATTTTATTAACTATTATGGTATAACAATTTTCACTCTCAACAACATCAACACTTACTTTAGACCAATCAACGTTAAGGTTTAAACATTTTGTTGCTTTTTCTTTAATTTCTTGAGAAGGTTCTTTAGAAAATTCCTCATGCTCTGCTTTTAAAATATCCTTTAAAATTTCGTCTTTCATTTTCTCTTTAGAATTTTTCTTACAACTTTCATTTACTTTCTTCAATTTTTTACTTATTATATTTTTATATTGGTTAATATAATAAACAATACCTGACGTTTCGAAAGAAGAAGCTTTCACACAATTGTAATTTCGTAAATATTTCGCCCATTGCTCTTCTATATCATTGTGTAATATTTTATTAGAAATACCTAATAAAAAATTAATCTTCCTTTCTTCTTCCTTTCTTCTTTTATCACTTAAAAAATTAGCATACTGATCTGATACATCTACAAGTAACTTTGCCATTTTAATCTTTTGCCTCAAAATTGAATTTTTTCTATCATGCTCCTGCGCTTCCTTTACGCTATCCTCAAAATTATGATTTTGAGCAAAAATTAATTTTCCAGCTATATACTTTAACCATGGATCCTCAGGATCACTATTTAAACACTCATATTCTTCATTTAAATTTTTAAATAAGTCATTTGCTTTATTCAAATAATCATTTAAATTTTTAATTTGCTTTTCACTTTTTTCTAAACGATTTTTGAAGTCACTTTCATCATTAGGAACTCTAAAAGTAATAGATTTATTAATTATATTATTATTTTTAGAATATATTTTAAAAAATTTATTTTTACATTTACAAAACTTTGATTTTAATTCATTTAAATCCCCTTTATTTAAAAGCAATTGGTAAATAATATTAAAGCAGCTTTTTAATTCTTCAAATAATGAACTGAATCTTTCTTTTTGTTGCTCATCAAAATATTTCAATAACTCATTTTTTGTATTTTCCTCACTAAAAAATTTCGCTACTTTATTAAAATTTTTATCTAACTCTTTTTCATGTTGACAATAAAAATCTAACATTGCTACACCACTACTCATCTTCTTAAATATATCTGCTAGAGCTTTAGCGTTTAAAACAACCTCTTTTTCATCAAATTTTTGGCATAAATTGATAAAATTATTCAGTTTATTTTTAACCCCACTTTCCAATAAAATTTTACTAATACTATTCAAAACATCCGTATGTAATAATTGGATAAATCTTAAAAACAACATACATTCTTCATAGTTAGAAAAATCAAAATCAAGAAATTTATTAGAGTTTACTAAAAAAACAACTTTTGTTTTTGCAAGTTCAACTGCTTGTTGTGAAAAATCAAAATCTTTTATCATTACAGACTTATCTTTATACAACACACCACGCCAATAATCTTCTTGCAAAAATACCGGAAGTATTTGGGCTTCTGGATATTTACCACGCAATTCTTCAAAAGCATTTATATTTGCATCTTTTTCTAATTGCTGCAAATAGCTATAATGTTTTGCCCAATCAAATGTTTCACTTCTAAATTCTTTATCTTTAAAATAAGCATCTGTACCCCTATTTTCAGAACTCTTACCTTTTCTTGTTGGCCTTAACGCTATTTTGCCTTTTATTTGGTCAAAAAGCCCCAAAGAACCTGTGTTATTATTAGGTGTAAACTTTTTTACAGGTAGAAGATTCGGTGGTGGCGGAGGAGGTAGATTCGGTGGTGGCGGAGGAGGTACCACATTTTTAATATCATCCGCTACAGATACAGTTAAACATTCTCCCATTAATACGATTACTAACAAAAAATTTTTCATTAATTTATAAATTAAATCTTAAGTAATTATAAAAATCGGATAAATGTCAATATAATTTAGTTTTTTTCTAATATAAAACCAATTCAATATTTTTAATAAATAAATATATTACAAGATATAAACATTTTTTATTGCTTTTTTACAGGCATTGTTTACATATAAGGTCATGGTCGAAAAACAAAATGAAGTTCAAGAAATAGTTTTAAATTCAATTCCTCACCGTTCTCCTTTTTTATTTGTAGATAAAATCATCAACTTATCGGATGAGATGATTATTGCAGAACGTAAATTAAAAAAGGAAGAATTCTTCTTTAAAGGCCATTATCCACAAATGCCACTTATGCCTGGTGTTCTCATGTGCGAAGCTATTTTTCAAACAGCCGGTATATTTATGAGCCAAAAGTTACTTAATCATTCAGATATTAATGGTAAACTTCCTGTATTAACCCGCATTGAATCTGCTAAGTTTAAACGTATGGCTTTCCCAGAAGATACCTTACAATTAGAAGCAACGTTTACACAAAAAATAAAAGATTTCTATTTTTTTAAAGGTTGTGCTAAAAAAGATAATCAAATACTTGTAAACATCGAATTTATCTTAGGAATGGTGAAATCAGACACGTTATGAACTTACTTGATTTTACAGGAAAAACATACCTTATTTTCGGAGTTGCTAATCGAAAAAGTATTGCCTATTTTTCCGGGAAAATGCTTGAAAACTTAGGGGCAACTGTTTTTTATTCTGTACGATCAGAAAAAAGGAAAATAGAGCTTTCTCGTTGGCTAAATCCAGGTAATTTGTTTGTTTGCGATGTTGAAAATGAATCTGAAATTCAGCAGTTAAAAGAAAAAATTTCCTCCAAAAACTATTTATTAGATGGTATTTTACATTCATTAGCTTTTGCAAACTTCTCTGAAGGCTTCAAACCTTTCCATGAGACAAATCGAAAAGATTTTCTACAAGCTGCTGAGATTTCATGTTTTTCACTTGTTGAAATTGCAAGATATTTTAAACCATTATTAAATCCGCAAGCTTCTGTTGTAACTATTGGAATTTCATCACAAGTAACTGCTGTTCATTATGGCTACATGTCTCCCATTAAAGCTGCCCTTGAAAGTACGGTTCGATTTCTTGCAAAATCTTTCAGTAAAGATACCGAAATTCGATTCAATTGTGTTGGATCTGGTCCATTAAAAACAAGTGCTTCTGCAGGAATTCCAGGTTTTTTAAATAATTATCTTTTTGCTGAAAAAATGACACTTCGTAAGCGTGCTGTGGAAACACAAGAAGTTGCCAATGTAGTTGCATTCTTATTAAATCCATTATCCAGTGGTATAAACGGTCAAACACTCATTGTTAATGCAGGAATGGACTTTAATTACTTTGATGAAAATATTGTAGAAAAGGCAATTTAATGGACAGAATAAATTTCATTATTTTAGGAGCAGGCGCTTGGGGAACCGCCATGGCAATTCACTTAGCGAAACAAAACCATAGAGTCATTTTAGTTCCTAGAGATGAAATAAAAGCGGAAAATATGCGTCATTCAAATGAAAATATTTACCATTTAAAAAGTATTCCATTTCCTAGCAATTTAATCATCGATACTGAATTTCAAACATACCTAACGCCTCAATCGATCATTATCATCGCCTGTCCTACTCAAGGACTTTTAAATGTATGTCAAAAAATAGCTTCATTAAAACATTCCGTCCATCGTGTAATTTCGCTGGTGAAGGGATTAGATCGAGCTTCTTTAAAAACTCCATCAGAACTTATCGAATCTATCTTACCTAACATTAAATTTTCTTGTTTATCAGGACCTACTTATGCAAAAGAATTCGCTGAAGGGAAACCAGCAGCTATGGTTTTAGCTTCCAAAAGTGACGTTAAAGATCTACAGAAGTACCTTAGCAATCATATTGTAAGAATCTATACAAGCCAAGATTTACGTGGGGTTGAACTTGGAAGTTGTTTGAAAAATATCTATGCCGTTGGTGCAGGTATATTGGATGGATTAAAATTAGGTGATAATGCTAAAGCAGCTTATTTAACACGAGCTCTGAATGAAATCGCAAAACTAGGCACACGTTTGGGTGGCAAAAGTGAAACATTTTACGGATTAAGTGGCTTAGGAGACTTGATAGCAACCGCTCAAGGAGTATGGAGCCGAAATAGAAATTTTGGTTTTGAATTTACACAAAACCAATCAATAGAAAACTTATTAAAAGGTAAAACTGTTGAGGGATATTGGAGTATCCAATGTTTTCATCAACTAGCAGAGAAAATTCACTGCGAAGCTCCTATTTTAAACGTGCTTTATAAAACATTTTATGAACAATATAATTTAAATGAAGCTGTTAAAGATTTAATAACACGTGAACTCAAGCAAGAATTTTAATGCTATTCACTATCCGGTAATTTTCGAAAGTTTTGTTCAGGTAACGGGAACTTTAAATATAAAATAGATCCTAAATTTTCTTTACTTTCTATTTCAACAAAACCGTGATGTTCTTGCATAACACGTCTTATAATCAACATACCAATTCCTTGACCACTATGTTTAGTTGATTCATTACGATTAGACATCATTTTAACAACCTGGTCTCCTGTAATTCCACTACCAGAATCTGCACATCCAATGATCAATTGACAATCATTTTGATAGCAAGAAATCCGAATCCATCCTTTTGCTCCAATGGCTTCTACAGCGTTTTTTATAACATTAAACAACGCCTGATGTACACGAGCCCTATCAAGAAATATCGCTGATAATTTACTTTGTACTTGTAAATCCACTCGAATTTCTAAATTTTCTAGCTGTGGCTTCATTAAAGCCAAAACTTCATTAATAATAGGAACAATATTTTCCTTTTTTAAAGATATTTCCTTAGGGCGTACGGCTTGTAAAAAATGTTGAATAATTTCATCCAATCGTCGAACCTCAGATTGACAAACAGCTATTGAACCTTTAATTTTCTCAGGAATCTCAACATTTCGCAAAGCTCGCTGAATCAATTGCAAATGAATTCCCATGGAATTCAATGGATTTCCAAGTTCGTGAGCCACTTCGGAAGCTAATTGTACCACTGAATCAAAACGTTCTTGCAATAAACGTTCTTCATTTTTTTTCGTTTCTTCCGTAATATCTTGAATCAAAACAATAAACCTAGGAATTTCACCATCTTCAGGAAATACCTGAATATGAGTACGAACCCACTTCTTTTCCGGATAAATTAACTCCATTTCTTTTGATAAAACATCCGGATATACCCCATCTTGCGAAGGCTTAAAAAATCCCTCCAATGCTGGTAACCAATGCCAAAGTGGAGCAATTTGTTTATGATCTTGAGGGATAGCTAAAAAATGAAAAGCGGATTCATTGAAAAATTCGATATTTCCCTGACGATCCACCAATACAATGGATTCTTGCAGTAAATTAAAAATCGAACTAAGCAAATTTCTTTCTCGATCCAAACGCTGCAAAAGACTACCTAATTCAACTTTATTAAGCGTAGATAAACGTTCATACAACTTATTACGAACACTCTTCTTCATTCTTCATCACAAGCTTTAAATATATAAAAATCACAACTTTTACCATCGCCACCTAAAACAACTTTACATAGATTACGTGTATTTGCATTAATTTCACTCAACAATAAATTTAAATTTTCAGTTGAAATAAGTCGCAAATATGTATTCTCCACTGTTACAGAGGTCGAAGCACTCCAAAATGATTTATGCTCTATAACATTAGAAGAAGTTACATTAAAAGGATACCAATAAGATTTTAACTTAACAAAAGCATCGTCTGATAAACTAGCCAAGCTGATATCTTCAAATCCTCCATTTACTTCATAATAGGTCATAAAGGCATTACGCAAAATCATCATTTCTTGGATCAATGTACTCGTTCTATGAGAACGTTGAACTTTCTTAAAATTTTGAATAAAGCCTATCGAAATTGCGCTAACAATGAAGAGAACTATCGTTATTTCAATAAATGTAAATGCTTTTTTCAATGCTGTTTTCCTTGATTTGCAACCGCTTGCTGTGCTTTAGCAATAGCTTCTGCATCCCCTAAGTAATAATGACGAATTGGCGTTAAATCATCATTCAACTCATAAACCAATGGTGTACCTGTTGGAATATTTAACTTCACAATATCTTCATTAGACATTTTATCTAAATATTGAACTAAAGCACGCAATGAGTTTCCATGCGCAACAATGATAATATCATTCCCAGCTTTAATCGATGGCGCTAAAACTTTATTCCAATAAGGCAATAAACGCTCCAACGTATCCTTCAAACATTCCCCACTTGGAATTTTATCTTCTGGAATACAATTATAACGAGGGTCTTTACCGGGGAAACGATCATCGCCCTTGTCTAATTTAGGAGGACAAACATCATAACTCCTACGCCAAATTTTTACCTGTTCTTCCCCATATTTATCAGCTGTTTCGGATTTATTTAATCCTTGCAATGCTCCATAATGACGCTCATTTAATTGCCAAGCACGCTCAACAGGGATCCACATTAAATTCATTTCATCTAATGTAATCCACAGCGTACGTATTGCACGTTTCAAAACAGAAGTATAAGCTCGATCAAAAGTAAAATTATTTTCTTTTAGTAATTTAGCAGCATTTAAGGCCTCAGCTTTACCCTTTTCAGATAAGTCAACATCTGTCCAACCTGTAAAGCGATTTTCTTGATTCCAAACACTCTCCCCATGCCTCAATAATACTAAACGTTTCATAATTATAATAAATCATATTTTTTAAAAAAACGCAAGCTTAAAACCTATAAAAATAGCCTGACATCCTCTGACAAAAACTATAGAGCTAATAAAGTTATTATGAATGATTTTCTTAAAATAATTGCTCAAATGGAAAATGAGCTAAGAAAAACTAAAGAAAAGCTTCGTCATATGCAAATTAAAAAAGCATTAAAGAAGAAAACAAGAAAATTTATAATAAATAAAGAGAAAAAAAACAAAAAGGCAAGAGATTGAGGTGTTTAAAATAAGCTTTTGCTCATGTTATAACCATTACAGTTCCAAATTTTCCACAAATTTGGAACTGTGCTTTTATGTTTTATATTTGATATAAATTTTATAACTAAAAAATTCCTATAGCTCACAAGGAATATCTATAAATTGGCAAGGGATGGAAAATCTACTAGCAATTAAATTTAAAATATTTTTCACCCCAAAACATTCTGTGGCATAATGACCACAGGCATAAATATTTAATCGATGTAGTTGAGCAAAAG
>CAKUXH010000010.1 GCA_934700265.1 uncultured Opitutales bacterium | reverse complement strand
ATTCAGAGTTGGTCCACAAAAACCACCGTTATATGAAGTTTTAAAAAATAAAAATATTACAATTTCTTCTGAAATTTTTGGAACCAATGGGGGCGTTGTTGGGACTACAATCGGGATGATTGCCTATAGAAAATTGCCGCAAACACTTCAATTATTTGTGATCTTAGAAGGGTCTCAAGGAGAAGATTTTGAATTTTTAGGAGGTTTAGGCGGGGCAAGTTGGTTGACAAATTTTCAAGCCAAGAAAACAACTACAAATGTGCTTGAGACTTTTAATTTAGATAAAAAATATTTGTCAAAGGAGGATGTAGGTAATTTATCGTACCATGAAGGTTTTTTAGAAAAAATTTCAACCTCTTATTGGTTTTTTAAAGATGCGGTCCATAAGACCCTGAGAGATGTATTAGGCATCGAAGATTGTTCTAAAATAAATTTAGAAAAACAAGGGTTGGGGCTTAAAAATTTTATGGACCAAAAGCGTGGATTTACTGTACAGGTTTATATTCTTGGCCATAGCCAGGGGGGTGGACTTGTGCAAGTGGCTGCGCCTTATTATACTAACTATATTGGTCAGTATTTATATGGGAAATCCTTTGATAATGCTGTATTTAATACGATTCATGCTATTTGTTTGTCTCCGGCGCGTGCTATTGGTGATAAACATACTTTAGAGGTTATCGGAAGAGTAATGGGTAGAGGAAATATTTTTGGCTATTGCAGTCCTATGGATCCTGTTCCATGTGTTCCATTTGGGTCTAACATTGATGGACATAAACTTAAAGGCGTTGGTTTTACAGTCCTTAGAAAGCTTGCAAAAATTGTAAGCCATTTTGTAAATAAAGAGTTGTCAAGACTTCTTGATGCCGTTGGTTCCATCAATTGTCATTATGAAGATTTACCTATCTTTGCTTATGAGGATTATAATGCAGTATTGAATCGGTATGCTGAATTATCGTTGGAGTCTTTAAAAAATTTAGAAAATCAAGATTCACTACGAAGAGGTTTAGAAGAAATTCTGAAAAAACGAGATGAGATTAGTCAACGTTTAAAAAAGACACAGGAATATTATTTCGAATCTCATCAACACAGGCTTTGGCAAGATTATTATCTTGGTAAATCGACATATCATCTTACAAAAGTGTTTAAGTATTGTGCCCCAGTTGATTTTATTGCAGCTCAGCATTTTGGAACCTATGTCTGTTTAAGGTGGAACGATGAGAATACAGGAGCTGCTCGCTGGAAGGTAGATGCACTATTTAATCATAAAATTTTTGAGGGTGATGTGCAAAAAGCGATTGATCGAGGTATTGATTATAAAAAACATAAAGAAAAATTTTTAAAGAAATAGACAGAAATTAAAATTCCCGTAATTTTACGGGAATTTTGGTTTTATTTATTTAAACATTCCAATAAAAGCTTGTCGATAATATCAACTGGGGCTTTTCCTTGCGTTTTTTTCATTATCTGGCCTTTGAGGACATTGATAGCTTTCTCTTTTCCTGAACGATATTCTTCTACCGGTTTAGGAAAAGCAAGGATAACTTCTTTACACATTTTGCGCAAAGCTTCTATATCAACTTTCATTTCAAGCCCTTTATCTTTAACAATCTGCTTAGGCGCTGTTCCGGATTTGAACATTTCTAAAAATACTTCTTTTGCACTTTGTTTGGATAAAACCTGATCGTCGATAAGCTGAACCAATTCGGCAATAGATTGTGGGGTAATTTTTAAACTTTCCCAAGATTGATGAGGCATTTGTCCAGATATTTCACGCAATAAATCATTTGCAATCCAATTGGCAATTGCTAACGGATTTTTGGGATAAACAACTAGTGCAGCTTCAAAAAAGTCGCTTAATTTCTTATCGTAGCAAATAACAGAGGTAACGGTATAAGGTAACTGCAAGTCTTTTAAGTAACGTTCTTGCTTAGCAAAAGGCAATTCTGGAACTTTTGCAATTTGTTCTGCGATAAGCTCTTCCGATAAGACAATTGGGCATAAATCTGGATCAGTAAAGTAACGATAATCATGTGCATCTTCTTTTGATCGCATAGAAAAACTTTCATTTTTTTCTGCATCCCAACGGCGTGTTTCTTGTTCGATTTTTTCACCTGCTTCGACTAAACAAATTTGCCGACGAATTTCATGTTCAACCCCATTGCAAACCCCAGAAATAGAATTTAGATTTTTTAATTCTACCTTTGTGCCTAAATAAGTTGCGCCGATTGGACGTATGCTGATATTTGCATCGCAACGCATTTGCCCTTTTTCCATATCGCAATTGGAAGCATCAATATATTTTAAATGCATTTCTAACGATTTCAGATATGCGAAAACTTCTGCCGATGTGTGCATATCTGGTTCGGAAACAATCTCAATAAGCGGTGTTCCTGCACGATTGTAATCAATCCAAGATTCATCATTAAAATGTGTTAATTTCCCGACATCTTCTTCCAAATGAATTCGATTCAATGCAACTTTACGGTGTTTCCCTTGAATATTTCGAGCAGGGCCTTCTAACTCAATTTCAACAAAACCACCTGCACATAAAGGCTGATCAAACTGAGAAATCTGGTAGTTTTTAGGGGCATCTGGGTAAAAATAATTTTTACGATCCCATTTGCATTTTCGTGCTATTTTACAACCAAAAATAGAACCAACTTCGACAGTTTTTAATATAGCTGCCTTATTCAGTACAGGCAAGGATCCTGGCAAACCGAGAACAACTTCGTCTACTAACGTATTGGGAGCTTCACCATAACGATAGGCCATACGCGTAAACATTTTTGTATTTGTTTTCAATTGAACGTGAACTTCAAGTCCAATAACTGCTTCGTATTTATCCATGATCTAAAACTGCGGAATTTGAAGGTTAAACGAATGATGTTTTTCAAAATCATTTGCTATTGATAAAATAGTGCTTTCTTCGAAAGGTTTACCAATGAGCTGCATTCCTATTGGGAGGTGAGATTGGGTAAATCCACAAGGAAGTGAAATTCCAGGTAGACCAGCTAAATTTACCGATATGGTATAAATATCACTGAGGTACATGGCTAATGGATCTGCAGTGCGTTCTCCTTTTTTAAAGGCAGGTACAGGAGAAGTAGGAGTAATAATGGCATCCACCTCTTTGAAAACATTCATAAAGTCGTTATATATTAAACGACGTACCTTTTGAGCTTTTCCGTAGAAAGCGTCATAATAACCACTACTTAAAACATACGTTCCTAAAAGGATACGGCGTTTTACTTCAGGACCGAATCCTTCGCTACGTGAGAGATCAAAAACTTCTCCAACTGTTTTAGCATGAGGGCTGCGGTACGTATAGCGAATGCCATCATAACGAGCCAGATTAGAGGAAGCTTCTGCGGTAGAAATAATGTAATATACCGGTATCGCATATTCCATCGAAGCTGTATGAACAGGTTTTATCGTATATCCTTGTTGCCGATAAAAATCAATGGCAGTTTCAATTGATGTGCGAATCTCTGGATCTAATCCATCACTAAAATATTCTGCAGGAACACCTAATGTCCATTTTTTGCCTGTATAACTATTCATTTCAGTAACAAAATCAGGAACTGTTTTGCGTGCACTTGTTGCATCTTTAACATCGGCTCCACACATAACATTTAATAAATGTGCTACTCCTGAAGTTGTTCGAGCAAATGGTCCTGCTTGATCTAAAGAGCTTGCATAGGCAACCATTCCATAACGACTAACACGTCCATATGTTGGCTTAATACCAACAATTCCGCATAAAGCAGCTGGTTGACGAATAGAGCCTCCGGTATCTGTGCCTAAAGATAAAGGAACTTCTCCGGCAGCAACAGCAGCTGCACTTCCTGCGCTACTTCCTCCAGGAATTCGTTCTAAATCCCATGGGTTGCTTGTTACAAAAAATGCAGAGTTTTCTGAGGAAGATCCCATAGCAAATTCATCCATGTTTAAACGTCCCCATAAGACTGCACCAGCGTTTTTTAAATGCTTTACAACCGTAGCATCGTAAGGGCTAATGAAATCTTTTAAAATCTTACTTGCACAGGTTAAGGGCTGATTTTTTTCAGCAAAAATATCTTTCAAACCAACTGGAATACCATCTAACACACTTAGACTTTCTCCATGCGCACGACGTTGATCTGAAGCTTCTGCTTCTTTTAGGGTTTTTTCTTCATCAAAGCTTATAAAAGCTTTTATCTTAGTATCGACCTCCTTAGTTCGTTGAATATAAGCTTTGGTTAATTCTACCGATGAAAAAGCTTTCTTCTTGAGCCCGTCAATTAATTCTTCTAAAGGTTTAAATATTAAATCTTTCATCACAAAACTTTCGGTACAACAATTTGATTTTCTTTAATATCCGGTGCGTTTTGAGAAAGATAATCTATGCCTGTAGCAGGTTCTGGAATATCTTCTGCCCAAGTATTATCTTCATGATCAAAGGAATGCACCATAGGTTCTAAATTTTCTACATTTGCAGAAGCCACTTTTGAGCAGTATCCAACGATAGATTGTAATTGTTGTAATAACTGTTTTTTTTCTTCTTCAGGCAACTGAATTCGAGCTAATTTAGCCAAATGGTCAATATCTAGCTTTTCTTCACGCATAAATTTATTTCCTTATTTGATAATCGAAATTTTTTTCTAGGTTTATTTGTAAAGCCTCGAATATAGGGCTTATCATTTCTTCGGTTAACGTTGTGTCACAATTTGACCCGAAAATAATGGTAAAGGCGAGACTTTTCTTTGATAGATTTTCTTTGTCATTAAATAAGTCAAATAAGTGAACATCTCTTATTTGAATAGGATTTTTTACGAGTTTTTTCAGTGTTTTTATAAACGCTTGGCGAACTTCTTCACCTAGGACTTCTTTATTTACCCATAATGCTAAATCTTTAGCAATTACAGGACATTCAGAATAAGGTTGAAATGTTTTCTTCTCTTTGAAACGAATTCGTTCGGGTAGCCACATACATTCTGCAGCAAAAACAATGTCATTTTTGAACCAATGTTGAGTGAAATTTAGGTCGAGATAACCCAAGTCAGCTTCAAAACCTCGTTGTTCCCATAATCCAATCTTACCACAGTACCCTTTTTGCCATAGAGAAATTTCACAAGAAGCTGCGGTTTGTATGCTTGTGGCAGGCATACCACTTGCCATAATTAAAGAACGAACGTAATTTTGTGCTTCATAGAAATTAAATGGTGTTGTTTTAAGCCATTGACGCTCCTGAGATTGGCAAAATACGAAAGCGGTTGCTAACATTTCACATAATTGACCATTACGATTTACTTTAAAAATACGTCCTGTTTCAAACAAACGTTCTACGGAATTCCCATGGCGCCGATTCTCACAAAGACATTCAACTAACCCAGGGACTAAAGATGTTCGTAAGATTGAATGCTCAGTGCTTAAAGGTTTGTCAAGCTTTAGCACGGATAGCTGGTTTTCTGGTAAAAAATCTTTATACCAAGCTAGAGGTTCTAATGTATCTGTATAGCATTCATAAAAACCAGCGTTAGATAAAATAGAAGCATGTCGCATTCTTAATTCATGTTCAGGGGCGTCCTCAATGTCACAAGCCACGCCACCTGGCTTTTTTGTAGGAATTTTATCGGTACCCCAAACACGGACAAATTCTTCAATTAAATCTACATATTGTGTTATATCCCCACGATAAGCAGGAATGGTAACATTCCAAACGTTGTGTTCAAGCGTTTCGAATTTAAACTGCAGTTTTTCTAAAATTTCTTTAAAAGTGTCAGCAGATATTTCGAATCCTAATACCCGTAAAACTTTTTGAAAATCTACTCGTAAAACTTTTTGATTTATATTGTTCGCACCTTCTTTAACAAATTTTTTAATAACGAGATTAGGATTAGTTTCACGTAACAAGTCAATTGCGCGACATAATGCATTATGAGCATTTGTTTTGTCTACAAAACGTTCGTAACGATAAGAGCTATCACTAGATATATTTTCACGGCGTACTAAACGACGAATAGCATCTATAGAGAAGTGAGCACATTCAAGAAATATTTTTTTAGTAGCATCTTTAATTTCACTGGATTCTCCTCCCATAATGCCAGCGAAAGCTAGTGGAGTTTTATCGTCAGCGATAATTAAATCACCTTTTTTTAACTGATGTTCAATACCATCTAAAGTTTTTAAAGTTTCACCTTCATTTGCATTTCGAACGTGTATACCGCCACAAATTTTTTCAGCATCAAATGCATGCAAAGGTTGCCCTTGTTCTAAAAGAATAAAATTGGTTACATCTACCAAATTGTTTATCGGATGAAGGCCTGATTTTTGAAGAAAATCTTGTATATACTCAGGACTTTCTTTTACTTGAACATTTTCTATTAAACATCCAGAATAGTAGTCACAGTCCTTGGATTCAATGGTAGCAACTTGTTTGCTTGGTTCTACAGAAATTTCGGTAACTTTAGGCATTGTTATTGCTATGCCTGTCAATGCGCTCAGTTCTCTCGCTAATCCTAGATAACTTAAACAATCTCCACGATTCGATGTGATGGAAATATCTAAAATAACATCTTTTTTATCCGAAAATAAATCATCTAAACGTGTACCAACTTCAGGATTTATTTCATTAAGAATGTATAGACCAGCACTACGCCCTGCTTCTAATCCCAATTCACTTGCGCTACACATCATTCCCCAGGAATCAAAGCCGCGCATATTCGTTTTCTTCATTGTTATATTACCTAATTGTGCACCAATTAAAGCAACCGGAACTTTATCTTTTTCTTTAAAGTTAGATGCTCCACAAACAATTTGTAAGGGTTCAGGTTCTCCTATATTAACTTTACAAACACTTAAATGATCTGAATTTGGATGTTTTATTTTTTCAACTACTTGACCAACGACCAATGGTCCTTTTCCGCAATAACCTAACGTTTCTATTCCTTCAATCTCGAAGCCCAAATGTACAAAAGCATCTGTAACTTCTTCAGCATTTAATTGAATAGGAATGTATTTTTTCAGAATACTCAGCGCAATCTTCATATACTTTAGATAAATCTTTATCTATAAAATTGTCAATTTCTTCTTTTAGTAAAGAAGATTTTGGGTTGTTTTTGTATATAAGATAATTGTTTTTTACGAACTTTGAAATTTATTATTGGAAATAAATCGGAGGTAAAATATTGAATTTACCATATCGTTTAAAAATAGATTGACGATTTTTGAAAAAACTGAAGAATGAAATCGATGGCAATTTACCGAATATTATTACAAGTATTTTGTTTTTTTTGCTTATTGTTTAGGCTTAATGCGGTGACTTATTTCCAAGCAGAACGATTGGCTATAGAATTTAAAATGCCGACACTTGTAGAAAATGATTTACGATCGTTGGTTTTATGTGAATTTCCTAAGGGAAATGAAGCACGGAAATTGATGGCTCAGTGTTGTTATTTGAAGAAAAATTTTGTGCAAATGAGATGCCAGCTTGATTTAACAGAAAGAGATAATTCAGAAAATTATTTAGAAGTGCTTTATGATTGGTATACTAAGCGGCAAGTACGATTATCATCTCTTTTATTGGCTCAACAAAGTCATTGTTTTGGTGTGTTTTTATCCCAATACAATGAGTTTATTTTTGAACCAATTGGCTCAATTCGATGGGCATGTTTTTGGTTGAATCAAAAAGTTAAATTTGGTACAAAATATTATGAGGATTTGTATGCATTAGGTTGTGAAATAAAAACATCAATAGATTGTTTTGAAAATAAAAACAATTGGCAACAAATGGCAACACACTTGTATCTTAAAGAAAATTTTTTCGATTTGAAAAATTTTCTGCAAGAAGAATTAACAGAATTAAAAGATGTAAAAGAAAAACTAAATTGTTTGTTATGGATGTTAAAAGTGAAGTCTAAATTAAATGAAAATGTTAATGAAGATATCATAAATTTTTTAGTTAACAAGGATATTGAAGTTGAAGATTTAGATGTTATTTTTACAGAATGGATGAGACAGATTCCGGACGTAAAAAAGCGCTTGGCTGGATTAAAAACATTTCATAAAATCTATAAAAAAAAGAAATTTTATTTTCATTGCCAGTATTTGCAATTACTTCAGGCAAATTGTTTATTGGACTTAGGTGAATTTGATAAAGCTAAAAAAATATTGGATAATAATATTAAAAAGTTCGATGACCGGTTACAAAGTTTTGGGTATGAGTTGTTAGCGAGGCATGCATTATGTCAAACGTCAGTGAATTATCGATTAGTTGCAGATTATTTGATGGAAGCAAAGAAGCGAACAAAAGATACATCGAAAGTTTTGTTTTATAGTAAACTTCAAGCTGAATGTTATTGCTTAACTGAAGATTATGATCGTGCTTTTTGTATTTATCAGGAAGTTTTGCCATTTGCAGAGGGATATGATATTGGAATTAAATTAACACAAGAATGGATTTTATGCGGAATTTTGTGTAACGAAACTGTGGAAGATTTGCAGGCACAATTTGAGTTTTGTAGGAAATTGAATTTTTTATCCGAAAATCTGGAGCAAGAGCTTTATTTAAAGTTTGTCGCTTACAAATGTGATCAAAATAATTTGGAGCTTTCTTATAATCTTTTAAAAAATTATAAATTTATTGAGAAGCGATATCAAGAACAGGCAAAGCTTTTATTGGCTAAGTGTTATTATAAAAGTAATGCTTATCAGCAAGCTTATACGGTATTGAATGAAATTATTTCGCAAGTATTAGATTTTGAAAATTATGCAGAATTTTTATTGTGGCAAAGTCTTACGTTGAAAGCACTAGGAAAGATTGATAAAGCTTGTGAGTTTGTTCAAAAAATTTTTGATATAAATAAACATTTAGATATTGATTTGCTTGCGCGAGCTAAATTATTGCAGGCAGAGATATTGGCAGAACAGCGTTCTTGGTCCCTTGCTAAGCAATGTTTGCTTGATTTTTATCCACGTTTAAATGTAAAATGGCAGCCTGTATTTTTGTTTCAATCTGGCTTATATTCAGAACAAAATGGGCTTATGGGGCAAAAAGAAGCAATTGATTTGTTCCAGAAATTATATGATCAGTTCCCAACGCATATGTTTGCCTTAGATGGTCGTTTAAAGCAAGGAACATTGTTTATGAATTTAAATCAAATGGCAATTGCTCAGCAGATTTTTGAAAATATTTTGCCGAATTTAAAACAAGAGCAAGCATTATGGTGTAAATTTTTAATTCAAAAGTGTAGTTTATTGTCTGAGAAGCAGACTAAAACTTTTGTTAGCAAGCAACTTGAACTTTTACTTCAAGAAAAGATGCCATTATCTTTAAGGCTCGAAATTGTTTTACAGCTAGCTTTGATTTATAAAGATGAAGGAAACATAAATTTGTTGCAGAAAATTTTATGGAATGAATGTAGTGTTTTATTGGAAAGTGAGGATACATTGACATTTTCTGTTAATGAGGCTTATTGGTTGAGTCGCTGTTTGTTATTGCTTGCTCAAAATACGAAAGATCCGAATGTTGTACGACAAATTTGTACGTTGATGATAGAAGCACAGTTGCCAAGTGCTTCGCTTGTAAGGCAATATATTGAAAATGAGTGATTGTTGGGATGTTATTGTAATTGGCGCGGGTATGTCTGGTTTAGGGGCAGGCTTACGTTTAGCTTTAGCGCAAAAGAAAGTGCTTATCGTAGAACAGCACAATTCAATTGGTGGATTGAATAGTTTTTATTTGAAAGGTAGGATTAAATACGATGTCGGATTACATGCATTAACTAATTTTATTCCTCAAGGGACCAAGGGGCATCCTTTAACAAAATTATGCAGGCAACTAAGAATTCCCTATGAAGCTTTGATGTTAGAAGAGCAGCGAATGTCTTCTATTCAATTTCCTGAATTAACATTAAATTTTACAAATGACTTTCAGGTTTTATTAGATGAAATCGTGTATTATTTCCCAAAAGAAAAAGAAAATTTTTTAAAACTGGATGCTACAATTGAGCATTTATCAGATACAAGCTTAGAAGGGCCGCATTTTATTTCTGCGCGCGAGCAATTGAATGGTTTTATCAAAGACCCTTTATTGAAGGAAATGTTGTTACTTCCATTATTTTATTATGGAAGTGCACATGTTAATGATTTGGATTGGCGACAATTTGCTATTTTATACAAATCAATTTATAAAGAAGGGTTTGCTCGTCCGCGAGGAGGTGTTAGAACTTTATTGAAGTTATTGAGAGATCGTTTTCGTGAATGGGGTGGAAAATTAAAGGTTAAGTCAAAAGTTGATACGGTTGTTTTTGAGGAAAATTCAAGTAAGGCAGTTGGTGTTAAATTAACTTCTGGAGAAATATTGTATGCAGAGCAAATTTTATCATCGATAGGTTACCAGGAAACTCGAGCTTTGTGTGGTCAAAAAGAGATTTTGGATAAACCTGTTTTAACATTTACTGAAACTATTTCTACGCTCCAAAAATCTCCTCAAGCGTTGGGTTGGGAAAAAACAATTATTTTTTTCAATCATTCGAATAAGGTTGATTACAGTCCATCTAATCAGCTTATAGATTTGCGTAGTGGTGTTATTTGTATACCGGAAAATTATGGTTTGGAGTATGAAAATCATACAACCTTAAGGACAACACATTTGGCTGGATACGAAGCTTGGCAGGCTTTAACAATGGAAGAATATGTTAAAGCAAAGCAAAAATATTTAAAGTTATCCCGTGAGATGGCCATTAAGGTTTTGGGTGGGAATAATTCTGTTTCTATTTTGGCTGAGGATATGTTTACTCCTTTAACGATAAAACGTTTTACAGGTCATTTTAAAGGGGCGATTTATGGCTCTCCTGAAAAATATCGTGATGGACGGATCGGCTATGAAAATGTATTTCTTTGTGGTACAGATCAAGGTTTTTTAGGAATTGTGGGAGCCCTTTTAAGTGGTATTTCAATGGCAAATTACCATTGTCTTCAGTAAAAGATTTAAGAGTAAAAAGCCTTATTTAACATAAGACTTTTTATTTGAGTTATTTTCTAGGTTTTCCAATTCCATAAGCTTCGAATCCAATATTTTGTAATTGAGACAAATTCAGTAAATTGCGTCCATCAAAAATAAAGGCAGGTTTTTTCATGGAAACATATAAGCGTTGATAATCTAAATTACGGAACATGGACCAGTCAGTTAAAATAACAATAGCATGTGCATCTTTGGCAGCCATATAAGGATCCGCTTGAATGTCATATAGATTTTTTGAAAAATCAGCTAAATCTTTATTAATCGAATCAGTTGTAACTTTAGGATCACAGATAGACAATTGTGCTTGTTCTTTTAATAAATCTTGGCAGATGGTAATGGCAGGTGTTTCACGAGTATCATTAGTATCTTTTTTAAAGGCAAACCCAAAGATAGCGATTTTTTTCCCTGAGATTGTATTGAATAATTTTTCAATGATTAAATGAGAAAAACGATGCTTTTGATACTCGTTCATTTCAACAATCTGTTGCCAATAGTGGGCAACTTCAGGAAGTCCCAAATATTCACATAAATAAACAAGATTGAGGATATCTTTTTTGAAACAGGATCCTCCAAATCCTACAGAACTTTTTAAAAATTTATTTCCGATTCTTGTGTCTGCTCCAATAGATATAGCAATTTCATCAATGTCTGCACCGGTTTTTTCACATAAAGCAGATAATGCATTAATAGATGAGATTCGTTGAGCTAAAAACGCATTTGCGGTTAATTTTGAAAGTTCACTGGACCACAATCGTTGGGTGATGATTTTATTCTTAGGAACCCAATGTTCGTAAATTTCAGAAAGGGTTTTAATCGCGGCTTTTCCATTTTCTGTATCTTCACCTCCAATAAGAATTCTATCTGGATTCTTTAAATCCTGCATGGCTGTGCCTTCTGCCATGAATTCAGGATTAGATAAAATTTCAAAATGACATTTTGTATTAGAGGAAAGAATTCGGCGAATTTTTTCAGCTGTTCGAACAGGAATCGTTGATTTTTCAACGATGATTTTATCGGTTGTAGCAATTTCTGCAATTCTTCGAACAGCGCTTTCGATATATTTTAAATCTGAAGCTTTTCCGGCTCCGTCACCATAAGTTTTTGTAGGTGTATTTACAGATAAAAATATGATATCAGATTCTATAATTGCTTTATCGATATCTGTTGAAAAGAATAAGTTTCTTCCTCGGATTAGTTGAACAATTTCATTAAGTCCTGGTTCATAGACAGGTAAATTTTTAGAATTCCAGGCAGCAATACGATCTTTGTTAATATCGCAGACACAAACTTGAATTTCTGGACAACGTTCAGCAATTACAACCATCGTTGGGCCGCCTACATATCCTGCGCCTATACAACAAATTTTTTTCATAATGATTATATCAATCTATTACTGCTAGAAAATCAACTATTTTCCTAAATTATTGATAGCTTGTAATTGAGCATACATGCGAGAATTCATTTCGCTGACTTTATCGAATGTTTTTCGCCAGTTTAATTCTTGTAAATCAAATTGGCGTTTTAATTGCTCCAATTTACGTTGAACGGATTCTTGTTGAGTTGTATATCCTTTTTTTACTGTTTTGAAATTTTTTGATAAGAATGTTGATAAAAAATTAGAAGCTTCCGACATGGGGCTGCCTTTAGAAAATGTGGAAGTAATTTCGCTGGATTCCTTTTTTATTTTTTCAGATAGTTTGTTTGTATCCAAATTTAAATGATGATTTGAGTCAAAATTGAATCCTAGTGCTGAAAATTTTGAAAAAGCAGAAGTTCCGTTTTGGGTTGAAAAGCTAAAGACTGTGTTTTTAAAATTTCGCATGAAAGCTTTTATTTCTGGATTATTGTAGAATGCTCCGTATTCTTTTGTTTTAGGGTCAGCTTTAGTTTGTTTTTGTAGATAATCATAAAGTTCGTTGTATTTACTTACAAATTTTTTTGCATTTTCAATGGCACTTTCATCATTTTCTTTGATGGAAAATTCAGTTGTTCCTTTTTTTTCAATGGCTATGGTTAAGCCATGAATCCCATGTTGTTGTGTATTAACTGTATTGCTTGTGCAGGTAATTTTTTCTCCATCATTGATGGTTAAAGTTGCATTTTCCCCTAGAGTTAATTGTCCTTGGGTTAGTCCTAGATTTTCCATTAAATTCCCACGAAGATCTTCTACGGAAATACCAAAACTACCGGTTGCTTGATTGATGAGTGTAAATGATTGATTACTTGGCGTGTACTGAATGTAAACACCGGCGGTAGAATTATTAATCTCAGCCATAATACTCTGAAGAGAATCTGACTTGTTATAAGAGATTTCAACGCCGTTAATTTTAAAACATCCATCAGTTGTAATAGGACTTTTAAAAGTGTTTGATACTAAGGGACTACTTGTATTTAAAGCGTTAATAGATGTTAACGATGAAATGTTGTTCGTATTGTTGGTATATAAACGGACTAAATCTAGAAAATTACTTGAATCATTTGATGCTCCGAGGCAGATGGGCTTATCCGATTGTAGCGTAATTTTGTCGTTTATATTATCGTAAGTTGCTGTTATATCAATGGCAGAGAGCTTATCAAAAATGGACTGTAATGTATCGGAACTATTTACAGAGATCCTTGTGCCATTGGCCGTAAAGAAACCTTCCTTAAGGGGGGTTATAAAAGTTAGATCTTTAAGCTCTGTAGAAAGGTTATTATCTGGTAATAAAGGTGCAAGAATTTCTGTGTCTCCAGAAAGTTTTGAGGGGGTTGCTGTTGATATAACTTCAACTTTATAATGACCGGTTGGTGTATTTGGTCCTACCGATACATCCATATAATCATTTTCTTTAATCGAGGTTGTTCGTTCTTGAAAACATGTTCCATCATTAAAAGTGTGTATTATTTTTTGTAGATCAGTTAGATGTTTTTCAAATGTAGAAAGCTCTGATATTTGTCCTTGTAAGGTTTTAATTTTACTGTTTGGTATGACCAATTGAGGGGTTTGTACTTTTTGAACCAGGGTTTGAATAAAAGGCTCCCAATTTTGGGACATGAGTGTTTCGACCATTGACATAATACTTTACATATAAGCAATTTTTGTGCCGAAACGTAGAAAATCAATAAAGCAGATGTAATCTAATTCGTTTTTGAGTTTTTCAAAGGAACTGTTTGGGATATTTGTGGTGTATTCTCTTGATTTTTAGATAAAATTTCAGAGAAAAACTTGTCTAAAGAAATTTGTTTTTCTTTTTTTATAAAATTGATATCTATAGCATTTTTAAGCCATTTTTGGATTTCATCTGTTTTGACCTGTACTTCTAGCTGAAGATGAGATAGCGTATTTTCTATCAATTTGGTGGAAAATTTAAGCCGTGTTTGTTGCAATAATTCTTCTTGTATCAAGCATGCAGCTTCTTTTAGATTGTTTTTTATCCAAATAGAAAGTTCTTTATGGGCTTTTATGATAAGCGGTTTTAACGTTGGATGTTTTTCACAAAAAGCATGCGAACCAACCAATAAGGTAGTCCAATTGGTATCATCACTGAAGAAAAGTTTACCATTTCCTTCATTTATAAGACGTGAAAGCCAAGGTTCTATCGTCCAAGCACCATCGATTTGTTTGCGTTTAAATAACAGTAATTGATCAGGATTGCTTGTAGGCAAAAGCTTGGTACCGTTTATGGACTGTTCTGCAAACCAAGCCCGGCAAGCGATATCTTGTGTGTTTCCGAATTGTGGTGTGGCAATTTTTCGATAATTCAAATCTTTAGGCTCTTTTATGGAGATATTGTTTTGTAAAACTAAGCCAGAGCCTCCTTTAACGGCCCCACTGAGTAAACGGACATTGTTGCCATCGGTTCTTGTATAAAGATTTATCGCAGGACTTGGACCTACATAAGATAAATCGATGGCACCTGTGCATAAGCTTTCCATCGCAGAAGGCCCTGCATTAAAACGATGCCATTTTATGCAAATGTTTTCAGGTAAATAGTTTTTAAACCAATCTTTTCCTTTTCGTGTTAATGCTTGTGCAACAAGTGCTTGTGGATGCGTAAGATTAGGAAAGAAGCCAATGTTGAGCGTTTGTGTTGTTTCAGCATTTTTATTTTTTTGGAGTGCAAAAGAAGAGTTAATGGAGAAAAGCGAAAATGAAAGAAAGAATGAGAAATTAAATAATAACACCTTCATATACCTATCCTTATAATATTTTTTGAAGAAAAAGAAAGTAAAAAATAATAAGTTTAAAAATTTCTTTGAGATATAAGAAATGTATTTACTTTGAATGTAGAAAATATTAAAATGATAATACATGGAAGCAAAAGCAGAAGAGTTGAATTCACAAGAACCTAAAACCTTACCAGTAAAAAGTTACGTGTTAAGAATACTTTCTGGACCTCATAAGGATGCAGAAGTTGAATTAAGGCCAGAACCACTTTTGTTGGGGAAAGGCGAAGCTTGTGATATAGTGTTAATGGATAACTTACTAATGGATGTCCATGCAAGCTTTGTATGTGAAAACGATCGTATTTTTTGTGAGGCTCAAAATGATTCTCAGGTTTTTGTTGATGGAAAAGCGATTACTGAGCGTACGGAATTAAAGAATTTTCAACCTATTCTTTGTGGAAAAACTTTATTATCCATAGGACCTGCTGATGACATATGGCCGGAAATTGTATCAACATCTATTCAAAAGAAACAAACGAAAACTACTCAAGGAAAAGAAATTGAGGATAAAAACAAAGCAATTAGTGATAGTGAACATTCTGTAGGAGAGAAAATTAAAACGAAAAAATTTCATTATAAACGAAAATTTTTCATCGTTGGGATTTTTTTCATCGTATTAGTGCTTGGTTTTGCTTTATTTAAGGAGCCTCCTAAAGAAGAAAAAAGTGAGTTACGACAATTCCCAATTGTAGCTTTGAAAAAAGCGATAGAAGATGTCTTGGAGAAAAATGGTGTGAACATGAAATTTGTTCAGATTAATTTAAGTGGTACAAAATTTATTTTGCAATGTTATGTATCAGGTAGTGAAGATAAACAAAAAATTGAAAAACAATTGAGGGCTATTCCTAATGTAATTTTTCAAACTTTGCGAATTTATACACAAAGCAGCTTTGTTGAACAAGCTCAGGCTATTTTGAATAATTTTGGTACTTTAACTGTTAAACCAGGAGCAGAAGTTGATACCATTTCATTGCATGGTTATTTGTACGCAATAGATGTGTTACCTACGATAAAGAATCAGTTATTTAAAGATATTGCTGGGCTTAATAACATTGAAACGGTTTTGTTAAGTCCAGAAGAAATTTATGATTTGGCATCAAATTTGCTTACTCAATATGGGTTGATGGGATTGTTAAAAATACATGCTGTAAAAAATGGTTTGATGGTAATGGGCAACATTCAAGCTTCAGATGAGCCTAATTGGAAAGAGGCTCAAAAAGCGTTAAAACGTAGTTTAAATGGAATTTGTAAGGTTTTAACGTATGTTGCTGTTGTTGCTCCACAGGCTGTTAAAAATTTGTTTTTCCCATCGCCTATAACAACGGTTTCTATTCCGGAAAATGAATCACCTTGGATTGATTTGAAAAATGGAGATCGATATTTTGAGGGAGCATTATTGCCCTCAAGTTATAAAATTCAATCAATAACGCAGGAAGGTATTCAAATACAAAAGAATGACGATACGGTGTTTTTTACTTTAACTGAATTATAATTTAAAACTATGGACACAAAAAACATACACTTAACGGATATAGCTCGAAAATTAGCAAATGACCATTCAGGAGCGTATAGGAAAGGTTTAATCGATCAATTGTTGAAATATCGTAATGATATAAAAGCAAAAGAAAATCTTAAATCTATGAATGAAATTATGCATGCTTTTCAGTGTGCGGAAACAATTTTATCTAAGGAGTAAATTATGTCACAGTGGGAGTTGAAAGAAGCAACAGGGTCTGATTTTACATTGTATTCGAAATATAATAATATAGATGACTCAGCAACTATAGATAGAGTTTTGAAGACTGTTTCGGGATTGCTGTCAAAAGGTGAATCAGCCATAAATGCAGAGCTTACTGAGTTAGCACGTATTGATCCTGGCCAATTGGACCAAAGCCGTCTTATGGCAGCGCAAATGAATATGTCGCGTTGGCAATTAGCGGCTCAGTTGTTGTCTAATTTTGCGTCAGGAGTGGCAACCGGATTAAAAAATACACTTCAAAACGTAGGAAGGTAATAAGTTATGGAAAAAGATTTTTCACCAGAAATGTTGCAATTTATGCTTAATGTTGGGTTTGTTGGAATAGAACGAGGCTTTTTTGCTGAATCAAAAGTTTTGTTTGATACCGTTGTAAAGCTGTGTCCCAATGATTTAAATGTTCGACTTTCTCAGGCCATGGGTGAAGTGTTTATGGGGGAATTAGTTGATGGGGTTAAAAAGTTATTTGCGGTAATTAAAGAAGATCCTGCAAATGAATTTGCTAAAAGTTTCATTGCAATTGCTTTTAAATTGGGGAAATTGGATGAACAGGCTTTGCAGTGTGTACAGGATATTTTAAAAAATAGTCGAGATGTGGTTGCAAAAGAAATTGCACAGGGTGTTTTGGACTCCTACAAAAATAGCATCACACCTCAGAAGTTACAAGCAGAACAATGTTCGCGTATAAGTCAGGAAGTTTATGTCCATTGAGGGAAATGTATTGTCGAATAATTTTGCGAATGCTACAGCTGAAAACATGTACCAAAATAGCTTAGCAAATCGTAGTGATTTACCGTTAAGTGAAGGTGGTGCTGTTGCAGAGTTACAAGAGGCTTTAAGTAAAGATGAAATTCCTAACTTACAAAATGTTCAGACAGTAACTCAAGTAGCTCCAGGGGATGAAATTTTGAATACAATGCAAAAGATTTCAGATTTTCAGGGTAATGGAGTCCAAGCATTGGCAGATTCAGCAAAAAATATGGCAGCAAATGGGCAATTGACCATGTCGGAAGTTTTGGAAATGCAAATGAAATTAATGGAGTTTCAGCTAAAGCAAGAGCTTATTTCGAAAGCGACTGGATCAATTTCTCAAGGGGTACAAACGTTATTTAAAAATCAGTGATCTATTATGTGGTTAAAATTAGGATATTCTTGTTTATTGCTGCTTTTGGCAGGTTGTGGACAGCAAGTTTTATATACGGGATTGCCCGAAAAAGAAGTCAATGATATGGCGGCTATTTTATTAACGAATCATATTAATTGTGAAAAGATATCAGGGGCAGAAAGTACATGGAATATTTCTGTCGATAAATCACAATTTTCACAGTCGGTTCAGCTGTTAAATGAAGCAGGATATCCTAGAGATACATTTTCATCTTTAGGGGATGTTTTTAAAAAATCAGGCCTCGTATCTTCACCCACAGAAGAACGTATTCGTTTTATGCATGCTTTATCAGATGAGCTTGCAGAAACTTTGACGCATATTCATGGGGTGGTTACTGCTCGTGTACATATTGTGCTACCGGATAATGATCCTTATACGGATAAGATAACACCTTCATCAGCTTCTGTATTCATTTCTTATTTACCTCAGATTAATTTAGAAGATTGTGCAAAGGATATTCGTCAACTCGTAACGAATAGCATTGAAGGGTTATCGTATGAAAAAGTTACGTTATCCATGTTTCCTG
>CAKUXH010000009.1 GCA_934700265.1 uncultured Opitutales bacterium | reverse complement strand
ACGATGCACAGTTAAACAAAATTTTGTTAGAACTGGGATCTGAAGGTGTTCAATTGGTTCGGCAAAGTGATGGTCATTTGTTTAATGTGGATGAATTTAGCCGATTGTTAGAACTTTTGTCTAAGTTAGAACAATTAGGAGGATCAGTGGTTCGCCATGGTTGCGAGTTGCATTTATATTTAGATCAGTTTGATCGAAATACTTTGGAAGTACCTAAATATTTGGTTCGCATTCGTAATGGTAATCAAGAATCTTTTCAATTTTTGAAGGATGATGAAGAGCGTTCACGTTTTTATGTTGAAAACAACATGGTAGATGATATTTATAATGGAACGATTGTTAGAGAAGTTGAGCAAGACGGAATTAAAATATCTCAACGTATTGTTGTTAGTGAAATTTTTGAGCATCTTCAAATTGCGCAATTGTTAAAACAATTGACCGAATTGAATGGTCCATTAGCACGTTTCGGTCGTGGTGAGAATGATCAATACTGTCTTAAAGATGAATCTGTTTCTGGTAAGTCGGTAGACATTCCTGTTAATACACTGTTATATTTAGTAGATTCGGTTCGTCAATTGGGACGCAAAGGATTGCATATTCAACGGTATAAAGGTCTTGGTGAAATGAATGCTAAGCAACTTTTCGAAACAACAATGGATCCAAAAACGCGTCGTATGCTTAAAGTCCGGATGGAAGATGTTGCGGAAGCAGAACAAGTATTTTCAATGTTAATGGGGGATGATGTTCCAACACGTCGAACGTTTATTGAAGATAATGCATTAAATGTAGCTAATTTGGATATCTAATCATGTACGCAGAGAAAGAATTTTTAGTAGATACAAATGTCGATGAAATTATGAAGTCGGCATACATCGATTATTCGATGTCAGTCATTGTAAGTCGTGCTTTACCGGATGCGCGTGATGGATTTAAACCCGTGCATCGTCGTATTTTGTACGCTATGTTGCGCGAGGGTTTGTTACATAATCGTCCTTTTGATAAATGTGCAGGTGTTGTCGGAGAAGTTTTAAAGAATTACCATCCGCATGGAGATAGTTCAGTTTATGATGCATTAGTGCGTTTAGCTCAAGATTGGGTTATGCGTTATCCATTGGTAGATCCACAAGGAAACTTTGGATCGATTGATGGGGATTCGGCAGCAGCTTATCGTTATACCGAATGCCGTTTGAAAGAAACGGCAGAGGAATTATTGAAAGATATCGATGAAGATACTGTTGATTTCGTACCTAATTATAAAGAGAGTACGTTAGAACCGGTAGTTTTACCTTCGGCGTTGCCAAATTTATTGTTGAATGGGTCTACAGGTATTGCAGTGGGTATGACAACTAATATCCCGCCGCACAATTTGCGAGAATTAATAGATGCATTGATCATTTTGGCGGATAAGCAAGATGCAACGGTTGATGATTTAATGAAGGTTATTAAAGGTCCTGATTTTCCAACCGGTGGTACTGTGGTTGGTTTAGAAGGTATCAATAGTTATTTGAAAACTGGACGTGGAATTATTCATGTTCGTGGTGAAGCGCATACAGAAGATATTGGTAATGGAAAAGAGCAGATTATTATTACAGAGATTCCATACAATGTAAATCGTGCAAACTTGGTTACAAAGATCGCTGAATTGGTGCATCAAAAGATTTTGACTGAAATTAGTGATATCCGCGATGAATCAGATGAAAATACACGTATCGTTATAGAGTTAAAGCGTGGTGAGGTTCCACGGGTTGTTTTAAATAAATTATTTAAAATGACTCCTTTGGAATCTTCCTTTGGTGTTATTTTATTAGCTTTGGATCAGCAACGTCCTAAGCAGATGAACATCAAGGAAATGTTAGAGTGTTTCCTAGAGCATCGTCGTGAAGTAGTTTCTCGGCGTACTCAATTCCGTTTACGTAAAGCCGAAGAACGTTTGCATATTTTAGAAGGTTATAAAATTGCGATCGATAATCTTGACGATTTTGTAAGAATTATTCGTTCGGCTAATTCAAAAGAAGAAGCACATATTGCTTTGGTTGCTAAATATAAATTGACGGATATTCAAGCGGATGCTATTTTAGATTTGCGTTTGTATCAATTAACTGGAATGGAACGTGAAAAAATTGATGCAGAATATTTAAATCTATTAAAAGTTGCTGAAGAATTACGTTCGATTTTAGCAAGTGATGCAAAATTGCTTGGTGTTTTGAAAGAAGAATTTTTAAAAGAGCGCGAAAAATTTGGTAATGATCGTAAAACTCGTATAATGCCAGCGGAATCCGAATTTAGATTGGAAGACGTTATTGCTAATGTAGGTTGTAGCATTACAATCTCACATAATGGCTTTATAAAGCGTACTGATATTAGTTCTTTCCGTTCACAAAAGCGTGGTGGAAAAGGTGTCATTGGGGCAGGGCAGTATGATGAGGATTTTATCGAACATTCATTTACAGCAAGCACACATGATTATATCTTGTTTGTTATGCAGAATGGTCGTCTTTATATTAAGAAAGTTTACGAAATTCCGGAAGGAAATCGTACTTCTAAAGGTCGTGCTTTGGTAAATGTACTTAATTTACAAGAAGGCGAAAAGATTGCTGCCATGATGTGTTTCAAAGATTTCAGTGAAGATTGTTCTTTGGTAATGGCAACGCGTAAGGGTATTATCAAGAAAACGGTACTTTCAGCTTATACAAATTGTCGTGCTGCAGGTATTATTGGAATGAATGTTGATGAAGGTGATATTATTATCGGTGCTGAATTGACACGTGGTAATGATGATTTAATTTTGATAACGTATGATGGTATGTCTATTCGCTTTAATGAAGAAGATTGCCGAGAACAAGGGCGTGCAACGCGTGGAGTCAAAGGCATTAAACTTCATGATGGAGATTATGTAAAAGCTTTAATCGTTGTTAATGATAGGCAGACATTACTTATTGCGGGTATAAAAGGACAAGGGAAGCGTTCTGAATTTTCTGAGTATCGTTTGCAAAAACGGGGAGGTTCTGGAATCATCGCAATAAAAACACATGGAGTTGCCGGTGCTATTACAGTAAGTGATACCGATGAAATGATGCTATTTACAAAATCAGGTCAATCAGTTCGTTGTCCTGTAAAAGATGTTCGTGTCATTGGTCGTACTACTATGGGCGTTCGTCTTATTAATCTTGCAGAAGATGATCAATTGGTTGGAATTTGTAAAGTGGTTGAAACGGATCGCGAGGAAGCTTAATATAAAAGCCGCAAATTTTTGCGGCTTTTATATTTTTTATAATAAATTATAAATTAAATTTGAAATACATCTGGTTGAGAATTTTGTATCCAAGGAGCACTTGTATTTAAAATCGGTAGTGTAGATTCTAAGTTAAATTTAAAAATTTTTTGTTCTTTTAAGCAAGGGTGTGGAAGCCAAATAGCTGTTTGCTTTTCTTCTTCAGTAGCTGCATGCAAATCTCTATTAAAACATAAAGTTTGCATGAGGTTAACACGAGCACAAATTGGATCTGGATGCTTATCAAATTGAGTAAGATAAGCGTGAGCAAATTCTAAACTATTGCAAGTATAAATTTGTGAAGGTTGAATTTTATTTAAAGCACACAAAGTACGTACAAATGCGCACAGCGTGCGTATTCCTAAGGTTGAACCTGGACCATTAATAAGGAAAACAGTTAATGCATTGAAATTTATCTGTGGAATGCAATTTTTTAAAGCTGATAGAAGATTATCTGCGATATGGCCGTTTCCCACTTTTTGATATATCCACGTATGATTGCAAGCTAGTCCAATTTGATAATCTTCAAAACTCGCCGATAAAAAAAGGGCTTCTTTATCGGCGGAAATGTTAACATTGTTCATCCAAAGATTCCTGTGTTTGAATGATTTCTTTAGGATTTGTTTCAGGTTCTAATGCTGGAACAAAATGTTCAAAGAGGTAATTTCGTAAAGTTTCTAAACCATCACCTGTTTGACAAGAAATAGATAATAATGTAACGTCTGGAAATTTATTTTTGAAGATTTTTAAATTTTCTTCAAACGATGGTAGATCGTTTTTGTTAGCAATGACGATAAACGGCTTTTCGCTTAGATGAGGACCATAGTTGTGTAATTCCTGTCGGAGAATTTCATAATCTTTCCAAGGTTCTCTTACGTCAGTACCTGCCATATCGATTAATATTAATAATGCTTGGCAACGTTCAATATGGCGTAGGAAGCGGTATCCTAAGCCTTTGTTTTGGCTGGCTCCTTCAATCAATCCAGGAATGTCTGCCATAAATAAATGGCGATGTTCTCCCTCAGTTAAAACACCTACGCTAGGGTGTAGTGTTGTAAAGGGATAATTTGCGACTTTGGGTTGAGCCTTTGTATAGCAACGAATAAGAGAAGATTTACCAGCATTTGGAAATCCAACAAGGCCAATATCAGCAATGGTCTTTAAAACCAGTTTAAAACGTCCTTCTTCTCCTGGCTGACCAGGGGTTGCTTGCATAGGAGCTTGATTGGTAGGTGATTTAAAATGTAGATTGCCAAGACCACCGCGTCCTCCTTTCAGGATGATGGTTCGAGAACCTGGTTTTAAGATTTCTGTGACAACAGCACCTGTATAGGCATCGATAATAACCGTTCCGGGGGGAACAGCAAGGATGCAGTCTTCACCATTTTTACCGTAGCAATCGGATCCCATACCTTTTTGTCCGTTTTTGGCTCGTGCATGAGGCTTGAAACGAAAATCTTGTAAATCGCCTACATGAGAAGAACATTCAAGGATAACATCACCCCCTTTACCCCCATCACCTCCATCAGGGCCGCCTTTCGGAATGAATTTTTCACGTCTAAAGCTGCGACATCCATCGCCTCCATCACCAGCTTTCCAAATGACTTCTACTTCATCAACAAACATATTATTTTAATCCATCTGTGATGATTTCATCGGCTAAACCGTACTCAATAGCTTCTTTTGCATTAAGATAAAAATCACGGTCTGTATCATGTGTAATCTTTTCGATTGTTTGTCCTGAAGCATTGGATAAAATTTGATTAAGTTCAGCACGTGATTTTTCCATTTCTTGAGCTTGTATATGAATATCTACAGCCGAAGCTTCAATTTGTCCCATGATAAGAGGCTGATGGATCAATACACGTGCATGAGGATAAAGGTAACGCATTCCTTTACGTGCACCACTTAGTAAAATAGATCCCATACTTGCTGCTAGTCCTGTTACAATGATGGAAATCGGAGATTGAATAAGTTGCATGGTATCATAAATAGCCATACCTGCGGTAATGGATCCGCCTGGGGTGTTAATGTAAAATGAAATTGGCTTTCCCGGATCTTTTAATTCCAAATAAATTAATTTTTCAGTGACATCTTTCGCTGATTCATCGTTAATTTCTCCCCACAAAAATACCTTACGTTCTTCCAAAAATTTTTTTTGGATAGCTGCATCCATAGGACCTCCAGCTTTTTTATCTTCTTTATCACATTCCATACACATAATAATAACAAAACTAATTTTTTAACAAAAATCAAAGAGAAAATAATCCTTTCTTTTTAGAAGGGCAGCTTTGCATGCGTTCACGAAGCTCTTTAGGAAGAAGGGCTTTCATTAGCGCTTCATCTTGAGAAATTTGGTCTTGTTGATATAATTGAAATAGATGCCGATCTAGAGGTAACATACCAGCTTGTTGATTAACTTCGATTTCTGTTTGGATACGGAAAGTTTTGTTATCACGAATTAAACTTCCGATGGCATCAGAGTGCAACATAATTTCAAAAGCAGGGAGACGACCAACACTGTTTTTTTTCTTACAAAGCACCTGAGAAATAACACCAATAAGGTTAGATGCTAATTGTGTTCGTACAAGTTCTTTGCCGGCCTCTGGGAAGGCATCTATAATGCGATCGACAGTTCGAGTTGATCCAGTGGTATGCAGTGTAGATAAAACAAGATGTCCTGTTTCTGCTGCAGAAACAGCAGCTTCAATGGTTGCCAAATCTCTCATTTCTCCAACAAGAATAACGTCAGGATCTTGTCGTAATGCGCCAGCAAGTGCTTTTTGGAATGAAGGAGTATCTTTACCGAGCTCTCTTTGTGTGATAATAGAGCGTTGGCGTTGATAAACATATTCGATAGGATCTTCAATCGTGATGATGTGTTTATTATAGTTTTTATTGATGTAATCAATCATCGCCGCTAGGGTAGTGGATTTCCCGGATCCTGTTGGACCTACAACGAGGATAAGACCGCGTGGGTAAGTCAATATTTCCTTTATTTTTTGTAGCTGGAAATCAGGAAATCCGATTGTGTTTAAATCGAGGGCGTGTTCATTGATGATGCGCATAACAATGCCATAATGATTTTGTGATGTAAAAACATTGACGCGCAAACGAATGATTTGCCCAGCAATTTGTGGCGTATAAGCGAAGTCAGCTTCATGATTTAGTCGAAATGCAGCCATTAATTTTTCTGGAACAAGCTCTTTTACATAAGCTTCCATATCTGCTTTAGAAAGGGCAGTCATTTCTAAAATGCGAATAGTTCCATCAATCCTGAAAATAGGTTTTTCATTACATCGTAAGTGAATATCAGAAGCACGTTCTTCCAACGCTATTTGAATAAGATTATCAATAGAAATTGACATAAATTTCCTTCCTTTATTAAGCTACAACGTCGGGTGGGGCCACTGAGACGGCTTCTAAGACGGTAGTTATACCCTCTTTAACTTTTAACATTGCGTCTTGATGTAAAGTTAACATGCCATTTTTAATGGCACATTCTTTAATCTTTTCAGTACCTAAGTTGTTATTGATAGCATAGGTAATTTCATCATCGTTTACCATTAGTTCATGAATACCAATACGACCACGCATACCGCTGCCTCCGCAAAATGGGCAACCTTTTTCGTTCATTTTTTTAATAGGTCCTGACCAATGAAGGGCGTTTTCTAAGAGCCGTTTTTCTGCATCTGTAGGATCTACGGTCGTGCAGCATTTAGAACATACTCTTCGAATTAAACGCTGAGCGCATACAACCAATAATGATGCTGAAATCATGAATGGATCAATACCGATATCGGTAAAACGTGCAATCGTGGAAGGTGCATCGTTAGTATGTAGCGTACTAAGGAGTAAGTGACCGGTAAGCGCAGCTTCGATTGCAATTTCAGCGGTTTCTTTATCACGAATTTCTCCTACAAGAATAACATCTGGGTCCATACGCAAGAAAGAACGTAAGGCAGCTGCGAAGGTAAGACCAATGGCTTTATGTGTCTGCATTTGATTAATGCCAGCGAGGGTATATTCAATAGGATCTTCGGCGGTTTGAATGTTAATTTCTGGACTTGCAATTTCTTTTAAGGCCGAAAACAGGGTCATTGATTTACCTGAACCGGTGGGACCGCAGTGTAAAATCATTCCATAAGGCCGTTGTATGCAGGAGCGGTAAGTAGCTAGGTTTTTTTCTGAAAAGCCTAGAGCTGTGATAGGGAGGGCAGATTTGCGTTTATCCAAAATACGCATAACTACTTTTTCCCCAAACATAGATGGGCATGTCGCTACACGAAGGTCAATATTAATCTTTTTGGTGGTGTATCGAGAAAAATCAATACGGCCATCTTGCGGAAGTCGTTTTTGAGCAATATCCAAATCGCACATAATCTTTATGCGAGCAACGATAGCTGGGCAAGATTTTAGTGGAAGGTTAAGTTTTTCCATACATACCCCATCAATTCGATAGCGGATGATGAGTCCGCGTTCTTGAGGCTCAATATGGATATCACTTGCGCTTGCAAAGTAAGCATCTTCGATAATTTGATTGACAAGCTTTACAATCGGTGCACTTGTTTCATTTTCAGATTTTAGTTTTTCTACATCAACATCTGAAACTTCTTCAAGGGCTTTGTATTCATTTGTGATAATATTTGTGATTTCATGAATAGTTTGGCCAGATTCGAATATATCTTGACCTTCAGAAATATCTGGAAAATGAAGTTTGAATAAACGGTCGAACAAAGAAGACGGTATGACAATAACTTCATCGATTGTTAACTGCGTCTTTAATGCAAAGGATTCGCGACTTTGATAATCAAGCGGATTTTTCATTAAGACCCCAATATTTGTTTCATCGATGCGCTTAAATGGGAAAATACCGGTTTGTTGGATGATTTCTCCTGAGAAACTAGCTACAAATCTTTCATCGATATTTAAATCTTCTTCTTCAGTAACGAGTGGAGTACCTGTAAAACTTGAAATATAGCGAGCGGTATCTAACTCATTGATTTCATAACTTGGGTCTAAAATACGTAAGAGTAGTGCAGAAGTATATTCTGCTAATTCTTGAAGACAGCTTAAGTCCTCATTATCTAAAAATTGTTTTTTAGAATTAGGTTCTTTATTAATAATTTGAATTGCGCCAATTACCCGTTGATCCTTCAAAGGAACGGTAATCATTGACGTGATTTCAAAATCTGTATTTTTACTCAAAGTAAGTAATTCATCGCCATTTTCAAGTTTATTAAAAATGTTACTTTCGCCTGTTTGAATAACTTTACCGACAAGTCCTGTGCCTAACGGAAGTTTTAATTTGAGAAGTTGTTCTTTTTTCTCTTTAAATTTATCTTCCAGACTTGCTTGTTCTGCCCATAAAGATGGTGAATAGTAAATATATTTAAAGGCGATCTGTTCGTTTTCAATGAGATATAGCGTAATACTTTGTGCTTCTAAGTCATCGATAATTTTTGTGGCCGTTAATTCAATGATAGACTCTAAATCTTCCTTTGTCGGCGTTGTTTTGGACAAAATTTTTAAAAGTAAAGACCGTTTTAATGTCTTTGAAAGAACAGACCTCTGATTAGCTCCTGATGAAATCCCTGACATAAATATATTCTACAATTTTACAAAAAAAATAGCAAGTGCATTTTTTGTAAGGTGGTGTATTTGGGTTAGTTTTGCTTTTTTGGTTAAAACATACAAATACATTGCAGCATTTTTAGTGAAATTTTTGTACAAGAAGATTGCCAAAATAAAATGAATGGCCTTCAATAAAGTTATATGAAAAAAACGGGAATTGTTCCAACACGGACAGAAAATTATTCCGAGTGGTATCAACAGGTAATACGAGCTGCAGATTTAGCTGAAAATTCACCGGTACGTGGTTGTATGGTTATAAAGCCATGGGGGTATCAGATTTGGGAGACATTACATGATAAATTAGATAAAGCGTTTAAGGCAACAGGGCATAAAAACGCTTATTTTCCGCTTTTCATTCCCGTAAGTTTTTTGCAAAAAGAGGCTGAACATGTTGAAGGATTTGCAAAAGAATGTGCAGTCGTTACGCATTCTCGGTTAAAATTAAACGACCAGCATCAGTTGGAACCCAGTTCACCATTAGATGAGCCGCTCATTGTGCGTCCTACTTCGGAAACTATTATTGGTGAATCTTTTTCTCGCTGGATTCAGTCTTATCGTGATTTGCCATTGTTAATCAATCAATGGGCTAACGTTGTTCGTTGGGAAATGCGTACAAGGCTCTTCTTAAGAACATCAGAATTCCTTTGGCAAGAAGGGCATACAGCTCATGCAAATGAGGAAGAAGCTCGTCAAGAAACACTACAAATGTTGGAAATTTACCGACGAATTGTTGAAGAAGAGTTGGCGATTCCCGTGATGGTTGGTGAAAAAACAGCAAGTGAACGATTCCCGGGGGCAGTTTCTACGTATACTTTAGAGGCGATGATGCAGGATCGTAAGGCACTCCAATTAGGTACGTCTCACTTTTTAGGGCAAAATTTTGCTAAGGCGATGAATATTCAATTTGTAGATGCTGATGGTATCACCAAGTTTGCCTGGACAACCTCTTGGGGAATTACAACGCGACTAATTGGTGCGTTGATCATGACGCATTCAGATGATGATGGATTTATAATGCCTCCGAACGTTGCTAACTGTCATGCAGTTATCCTTCCGATTATTCATGATGAGACTCAACGCGAAAAAATTGAAGCTTACTGCGATCAATTAAAACAAAAGTTGCAAAACAAAAATTGGCGTTCTTCGATTTATGTGGATGTGGATAAGCGTAATTTACGGGGTGGTGAAAAACGTTGGCAATGGATTAAGAAAGGTGTTTGCTGCTTGATTGAGGTTGGAAATTCTGAAGTTGAGAGCAATACAGTTACCTACGCTTGGCGCGATCAGCTTACAAAAAATACGATAGTAAATGATGTGTTTGTAAATGATTTTACAAACGGTTTGGATCTTATGCAAAAACGTTTGTTTGAGCATGCTGCTGAAAATCGTGATCGTTCGATGCAGAGAGTTCAATCTGTGGACGAGTTTTATAACTTTTTCAAAAAAGAAGGTGGATTTGCGCTGGCTTTTTGGTCAGAAGATCTAATAACAGAAGCAAAAATCAAAAATGAATTGAAAGTAACGGTTCGTTGCTTACCACAAAAATTTCAGCAAGAGCGCGGAAAATGCTTATTTACTGGAAAATCAAATTGCCCGTTAGCTATTTTTGCTAAAGCTTATTGATGTAATTTGGTTTTTTATTTTTCATAAGAGTATCGTTTATAAAGACGGTACTCTTATGGTTTAATAGCTTACATGAAATAGTATGGGTTTTGTGTTAAAGTAGTTTTCTTAGCATTGATATTTCAGAATAAGCGTTGATAATGGTGGCAAATATAATCGAAGCGTTGCAGGTTGATTATCTCGAGATTGTTCGAAGGCTTCGAGTGTACCTGCATTTCCTCTATTTTGTCCACCATAAATAGTGGCATCGGTGTTTAAGATTTCTTTCCACTGCCCTTTGAAGGGGGCGCCGCATTCGTAATTGTGGCGTTCCATCGGTGTGAAATTGGAAATGAACAGCAAAGTTTCTTGATTTTCTGAATTTTTTCTGATGAAAGAAAAGACGCTATTGTCGCAATCGTTCGGATTGATCCAACAAAAACCATCGCCACGCATATCATAGGTATGCCAGGATGTGTTGGAAATGTACAGCTTATTTAAATCGCTGATAAGTTGCCTTACCCCGTCGTGATTCTTATCTTTGAGAAGGTACCAATCGAGTTGTTTACGATAGTCCCATTCATTACATTGAGCGAATTCATCGCCCATGAATAGCGTTTTTTTGCCAGGCCATCCCCACATAAAGCCATACAAGGTTTTCAAGGTACTTAGTTTATCGGTAAAATAGTTCGAGCCCATCTTTTGGACCATGGAGCATTTACCGTAAACAACCTCATCGTGCGAAAATACATTAATAAAATTTTCGGAATACTGGTAAAGCATCGCAAATGTCATTTTATTGTGGTGATATTTACGATGGATGGGGTCTTCCTTGCAATAACTTAATACGTCGTGCATCCAGCCCATGTTCCATTTAAAGTCGAAGCCTAAACCGTATACTTGTGTGGGCTGTGAAACGCGTCCGAAAGATGTTGATTCTTCGGCAATGGTAATGACGCCTGGATAGTATTGATGTATTAGATCATTGGTTGATCGAAGGAATTCTATAGCTTCAATGTTTTCTTTACCGCCATAACGGTTGGGAATCCATTCACCTTCTTTACGTGAATAATTTAAGTAAAGCATAGATGCAACGGCATCTACACGTAGTCCATCGATATGAAATTTGTCGATCCAGAATAAGGCATTACTGGTGAGAAAGTTACGGACTTCGTTGCGTCCATAGTTAAAGATGAGCGTACCCCAATCTTGGTGCTCTCCTTGCCTTGGATCAGCATGTTCATACAGCGCTGTTCCATCAAACTTTGCTAAACCGAATGCATCTTTAGGAAAGTGTCCCGGAACCCAGTCAATAATAACGCCAATGTTGTGCTTATGTAATATGTCGATAAGATACTGAAAATCTTGTGGGGTTCCATAGCGCGAAGTAGGAGCAAAAAATCCAGTTACTTGGTACCCCCAAGAACCTGCAAATGGGTGTTCAGCAACTGGCATAAATTCAACGTAATTGAACCCCGTGGTTTTTAAATAGGCTACCAGTTCTTTTGCTAAATCTCGGTAGTTTAATGGTTGACCGTGTTCATCATGCTTCCAAGAATCCAAATGTATTTCATAAATCGATAACGGACGTATTTTGCAATCTTGCTGCGAACGTTTTGTTAACCATTCCTTATCAGTCCATTTAAAATCATCTAATGATTCGCATAAAATGGAAGCGTGTCCATGGTCATGTTCACCCGAATGTGCGTATGGATCTGCTTTCAATTGTATTTGCTTATTGGCATCATACAATTCAAATTTATATTTAAAGCCATGTTTTAGCCCTGGGATGAAAAGCTCCCAGATGCCAGAACTCCCTCGCAAACGCATCGGATGGCAGCGTCCGTCCCAATTATTAAAGTCACCTACAACTGAAACACGACGCGCATTGGGTGCCCAAACGGCGAATAGGTATCCATCTTCGCGTTGAATATTAGTCCAATGTGCCCCTAACTTATTATAAATGCGATGATGATTGCCTTGATTAAATAAGTACAAATCTTCGTCTTCTAAAAGCGGATAATATAGATAGGGATCTTTATAAATTTTTTCTGCTGATCCAGAGATGACCTTGAATCGATATTTAAATTCACCATTAACGCTGCATTTAAATAGATCGGTATTTTCTATACGTTGCATAGGAAAAGCTTCGAGTGTTTCATCTTTAATGACGAACACTTCATCGGCATTTGGGATAAAGGTACGTATAACAAAATACTCTCTATCATAGCGATGACGGCCTAAAATTCTGTGTGGATTGGTGTGATCTACACGTAAAAATGCTTCTAATTCTTCTGTGGGTATCATGTTTAACATTCTATGTATAATTATGCCAGTTTCTATAGGATTTGTCAATGGGTGAATAACCCATTTAACCCAAGTAATGATATTTACACAAAAAAGCATTTACAATTGTTTTTAAAAAGATTTACTTTATTTTTATGGCAAAAGTTGAATTGGAGCTGGTAAAAAGGATTTTAAAACGTGCAGAATTAGAAAATAATGTTTTGTCCGAAATTATGGGCGAACTTCAATCTGCAATTAATGAAGAATCGGAAATTAATGAGGAACCTAAGGCTGCTCCTATAAAGAAACAATTTGTCGTTTTAGTTTCAGATAGCGAAGGTGTTTTATCAGAAAAAGAGTTGGTTGGATGGGTATTGCAATTACCTGAAGATGAACCTATGCAGTCTGTTACCGATAAAATCGCTCGTGTTGCCAAGGCTTTTAATTTAAGTAAAAAAGGTCGTCGTTTCCCTGTAGAAACAGTTGGAGAAACGTGTGAAAATGTTCCTAGTCGTATATTTAAAGAACAAAAATTGTGGTTGAAAACTAAAGAACCTGTACTCTTAGTGCCTGTAAACAATACGTTAGATTTGGATGGAGTTGAGTTAAAAGATAAAGATGAAGATAATTTCAGTGACGAAGATGTTTTCTAAGGATTTGAATTAAAAGTTTTATTAATCAGTTTTAATGTTTTTTTGATCGATATACATTTCACTTATCGATCATTTTCTATAGGTGAACTGTTTTTTAAGTGCATAAAAAATAATAATAGAGCTACATTTTAGTGTAGCTCATCTTGTCATTAATATTTAAACAAACTTTTATATTAGAGATCTAGCGTAACTTCAGTTGCAGTACCACCAGTTACACCTATGGTTAGCTTTGTTGCATCTGCATAAATTGTACCTTCAGTAGGGTTTGTGGTATTAGTGCAGGTACAGGTAATTTTGCTATAATCTTCGTCTGCAATTTGTTTTAAAACACTGGTATAACCAGGATTGTCTGCCTGAGAACCTGTTCCTTGGGCTCCTGTTTTAGTTTGCCATTTGATAATAGAAGCATGTGATACAGAATCAACACCATTTTCCAGCATATACTGCTGTGCAGCCCCCCAAACCTGACGTAAGTTATTTCGAATAGATGTTTCTAGGGCTTTCCAGCGCGCTCTTTGGAATGCAGGCACGGCAAGCGAAGCCAAGATACCGATGATCGTTACGACGATCATAATTTCAACAAGTGTAAAACCTTTAATCTTTTTTAGAAGTTTGTTTTTCATATTCATGAATATATCTTAAAAAATCCATTTTATTTTTGCAACATATTTTTTTAATCTGAAGAATTTTTTTATTTTTAAGCTTAAAAATAGGATTTTATTCGATAAATATCATGAAAAATGGATATAAAAAGTTTTTAAAACAATTTATTGGATTAAAAAAAATATCATAAATTGTTGAGTTTGTTGCAAAATTCTAACGAAAATAGATTAAAAAAGAAAATTAATTTATAAATTATCCATTCTATTATTTTAAAATTTTTCCGATATCTAAATCAGGACAGTAATGTTTTAAAATTTTAAGCACTGATTCTGTGGAATGTTTTAATTCGTGGACAATAGTAGCGACCTTATCATAACCTAACTGAGGTGCTAATGTCATTAATAAAGCTGGAGAGTTTTCTATGTGTGATTTAATAACAGTATCGTTAGGTTGTAAATCTTTTAAAAGCTTTTCACAGAATAGGTTTAATGTTTTGCTGAAAATTTTTATGCTTTCTATGAGCGCATGAATTAGCAACATGGAAGTTGTATTTAACTGAAATTGTCCACCAATTACGGCGCATTTACGTACCATTTCACAGTGCCCTTGAATATAAATGCAAACCTGTAAAAGTGTTTCACAGACAACTGGATTTACTTTTCCCGGCATGCATGATGAACCGGCTTGTGTCATCGGTAGTATTAATTCATTAAGGCCGCCTATAGGACCCGAACCGTACCAGCGAATGTCGTTAGCGAGCTTTATAAAGGTAGTTGTTAAAGTATCTAACAAGCCTGCAAAAAATACATAATCATCACGTGAAGATTGTTGTTCGTAACGATTATTGGATAAGCGGTAAGTTTCGTTTAAAGTTTTATTAATAATATCGATAACCAGAGGACCAAAATCTGGATGAGAATTGATTTCATTGCCTACAGCTGTTCCTCCAATTGGAAGCTCATGGAAGCGCGATAAATTAGCTGTAATGGATTCGATGTTTTTTTCTACTTGTCGCTTATAACCAGAAAATACTTGTCCTAAAGTCATCAATACTGCATCCATTGTATGGGTGCGTCCCAAGATAACAACATCTTTCCAAAGATTTTCCTTTTTGTCTAAAATTTGAAAGCAATGCTTCAAAGATGGGAGTAATTCTTGCTTACATAATTCACGTAAAGTAATGTTTAAAGCCGTGGGGATAACATCATTGGTTGATTGACACTTATTACAATCATCATTGGCATGAATATTTATAGAAGGATCAGATCTTTCAGCTAAATTTTTAATAACTTCATTAACATTCATGTTAGTCGGTGTACATCCACCGGTTTGGAAAATTTCCATTGGAAAAGCGTTTTGCCAAAGCCCTTGGTATATTTCAAGAGCGGCTTGTTGGATTAGCTGGGCTTTTCTAGGTTCTAATAATCCTAACTTTTCATTTGCTTGAGCACAGGCGTATTTAACAAGACCAAGAGACTTTATCAAATCGGTAGGAACTTTTTGTGCGCCAATAGAAGAACAACGTAAAGCTCTTTCGGTTGCAATTCCATACAAACAATTTTTATCGAATTCTACTATACCCAATAAGTCTTTTTCTTTCCTTACGCTATTCATTGGCTTAGATTTTGAAGAAAATATTTCTTTTTTCAAGCAAAATATCTCAAACAAAAATTCGTACGTATGGTATCGAAAATAGTTATGAAATTTGTAGATTTTTGCAGATATCACACAGATGTTTTTGGTTACATGCTGTATGATTACAATAATGTCTTCCGTATAAGACCATTTGTAAGTGTCGTTTGAACCAGTCTTTTTGTGGGAAAATAAATTTTAAGTCTTCTTCAACTTTTTCTACTGAAGGTCCTTGGCTTAAACCCCATCTGATGGCGACACGCTTGACATGTGTATCAACCGGAAAGGCTGGCAGACCGAATGCGTGGCCTAAGACAACAGAAGCTGTTTTATGGCCAATGCCAGTTAAGGTTTCAAGTTCTTCAAAAGTATTTGGTACGATGCCGTGGAATTGATCACATAATTGTTGAGAAAGTATACGTATATAATGTGCTTTTACCTTATAAAAACCACAGGAATGAATGAGTTGACCAATTTCTTGTTCACTTAGTGTTTGCATTTGTTGCGGTGTATCGGCTTTTGCAAACAACTGAGGTGTGACTTTATTAACTTGTTCGTCATGACATTGAGCAGAAAGTAGGGTAGCAATTAATAAAGTAAATGGAGTTGTATAATGTAAGGAGGCTTGAGGATTCGGAAATTTTTCATCTAAAACTTTTAAAATAATATCAAGGCTTGTCATGATTGTTCTATGGTTGTAGTAGGAATTTTAATGATGAATGCAGAACACAGTAAACAGAAAGCACATATTGCACAAATAGATATGGCAACTTGAAAAGATGAAAAGTCTTTAATTAGTCCGATGAAAAAAGGTCCGGATGCGCTTCCTAAGCAGGCAAAAGTGGTGACGTATCCGTGGATTTTACCGATGGATTTAGTACCGAAAATTTTAGGAATAACAAGGTATATAACGATCTGATTTAAAGCCCAATAAAAACCAGAAAATACAACAAACCCTAACATTAATAATAGAGATGAAACGCCTTTGAAACAGAGTAAAAAGCAGCAGTCAAAAATTAAAAATAGCAGTAAGATTTTTTTAGGTCCTATGCGCTCAAAAAAATGCCCAAAAATGAAAGTCATTAAGGTGTTAATTATAGAAATAAAGATCATAGATAATGCAATCGTTTCTAGATGAGCACCAAATTCTTTACCCATAGGGATTAGATAAAAGGCTATGCCAGTGTTTTGAAAATTTTTAAAACCTAATGCAATTATAAGGAGCCAAAAAATAGGTTTTTTAAAAAAATCATTTTTGGTTGTAGATACATTAGTTTTGGTTTTTATCGTTGTATTTGAAATAGGATGATCGGGTTTTTTAACGAAACTGCAAAGAGAAAGCATGATAATGCCACAAATAATGCCAACGACAACCCAAACTTGGTACCATTCGTACCTTAGATGAAGTTTGTAGTTCAACCATGGCATTAAAGAAGCAATAGATGATAGTAAAAAACAAGACAGAGCGGTTGCTAGTCCTCTTTTTTTATCAAACCAGACGGCTGTGGTTGAGCGTCCAATAACAGAATAAGCATGTACGGCAGTTCGAATACAACAAAAACCTAATAAAAAGATAGTAAAATTTATAAAACTACCGAATTGCATAAACTTTAGCATACTGAGGCCTATGAGCGCACCACTAAATAGAAGGACATATATTCTTAAAAAATTAGAAGGACGGTAACGATCGTAAGCTTGCCCTATATAAGGAAGGACGAAGCCGGCTAATAAATTGGCTAAAGAATAAGCACCACTGATTTGAGAGTTTGATAGATCTAAATCATGGCATAAATCTTCTAAGAATGGACTCAAAGCAGATGTTCTTCCAAAACCACTTAATCCTTCAAATAAAGTGATAATTCCAAGAACAATCCAGCCATAATTCATGTAGTTGATGGTAGATGTCGAATTTAAAAAGTCAATACTTTATCGTATTTTAAAGGAAATGTATTATTTATCTACATATTCATTAAAATATGAAAATTTTTTATGACAAAATGAAATTTTTATTGATTTTGTTTTATGAAAATGGCATAATTCATAATATGAAAAAGCTTCTTGTTTGTACAGATGGATCTTTCCCTTATACGGAAAGTTGTTTGAAATATGCTGAATGGCTAATTAGAAAAACGGGAGCTTCTGCGGATATTTTATATGTGACCGATTCACGCCAATTCGATTTTTCAATGATGTCGGATTTTACAGGTAGTTTGGGGGTTCAGCCATATCAAGGTTTGTACGCACAGATTAAGCAGGTTGAGCAAGAAAAAGTTCGTCTTATTCAATCAGCTGTAGCAAAATTCTTTAAGGATGTAGGATTGTTAGATAAGGTTCGTTTTTGTCATGAGGAAGGTTCGCTTGTAGATGTGTATCAAAAATATGAAGATAGCGAAATGGGGGTTGATCTAGTTTTGTTAGGCAAGCGTGGTGAAAATGCTAATTTTGCTACTGAACATCTAGGTTCAACCATGGAGCGTGTCGTTCGTGCTAGCCAACGGCCTTGTTGGGTTGCTTGCCGGCAATATATTCCTATAAAAAAGATAGCGCTTGCTTACGACGATAGTCCGAGTGCTAATCATGCACTACAATTTTTACTTCGTTCTCAATTGCTGAAAGATTGTGCAATAGAGTTGATTTATGTGTGTGAAGATGAGGTGATGACAGAAGAGAAGCAAGCAAAACTTGGTTCTGTTGAGAAGACATTGCGTGAAGCCAATTATCAAGTTAATACAACCGTTATTGATGATGAGGTAAGTGATGGTGTTTCGAATTATGTTGCTAAGAATAGTATTGATATGCTTATTATGGGGGCTTATGGGCATAGCGCTATTCGGCATTTACTTATCGGTAGTACAACTACTGAGTTGATGCGACGTTGTAAAACTTCTGTCTTGTTATTTCGTTAAATTAACTTTAATTTATATTTATTATGAGTCTTATTTTAGAAAATGAAGGGAAACAACATATTAATTATGAAGTAACAGAATCAGCTTATTCTTCA
>CAKUXH010000008.1 GCA_934700265.1 uncultured Opitutales bacterium | reverse complement strand
GGAATAAGTAGCGTCTCAATTGTTCGCCTGAAAATGTAGCATGAGATTCAGGTAATAAGGCAAATAACTGATTTATACCACCGATTTTATTTAAAACGATTATTAATACTAAAGGAATAGCAATAATTAAAGTGATAAACTGCAAAATATCTGTAAATGTAACAGCTCGGACCCCTCCTCGTCCTGTATAAATAAGTAGAACCCCACCTACAATAAATAAATTAGTAATGTAAGGGAATCCTGTTAAAACAGTGAGGACTGTTCCCATAGCTACAAATTGTACTCCTAACCCAACAAGCTCATATATGGTTCCTATGATACCTACAATAACTTTCCCTGAGGTTCCATAGGCCTTGCAAAATATATCTCCTAGAGAGCAGCATCCATAATAATTTACAAATTGTTTAGCGAGAAAAACTGCTATGATAATGAAAGAAAGTGGTGTTGCAATTTGGGCTACAAGCTGAACTATGCCAACACGATAAGTTGCACCAACGCATCCCATAGTTGAGCTTCCTCCAATACAGGTAGCTGCTACCGTACAAAAAATGACAAAATCGGAAAATTTTCTATTACCTATGGCATAATCTTTAAAAGTCTTAATATTTTTCCCCGATTTTAGCCCAACATATAGGGTACTGCATAAAAAAATGCATACAATTGCGATATCAATCCATGACATGGCTATAACTCTAATTTTTTTTTTATTTTTGTCAAGATAATATATGTTTTGTGGCCGAAGTTATTATTGGCAGAAGGATTGACAATTGATTGTTGTAGATTGGTATACATTTATATGAATTGTTTTGGAAGTGGCTGATATTGCTTGCTTATGTAATTTAGGAAGCGGTATTTTTCTTACATCTTTTTTTAAAGATCTTCATGTTGCTTGGTTCTGTACTATGATTAAATACCTGAAAGATTATCCTTCGATAAAGCTGATAATATTGAAAGGTATGATTCGGGAAAAATGATAAAGAAAGTATAAATGAAAGTTTTATTGCACTTAATACTATTTATTATGGCAAATTTGTTAGATTCGGATATTTATCAACAAAATGAAATACGTAATGCTTTAAAGAATAGAAAATCTATGTTAGATAAGTATGCTAAAATGCTTTCTACACAACAAGAGTAGATAATGACTATTAAGGATGATTATAGTTTGATAATTGCGATTTGTTTTTAATAAGCGTTATTCAAAAGTAAGATTTTCATTGATCATTTACCTCATTCAAAAGTTGGTATGTGAATATATAATAGGTTATTTTTTAAAGTAATAATTTAGTATCTTTTGAGATATGGGGGCACAAGTTTGACCTCCCCAGAAATTATCGCCTATACCATCTTGTTCAATTTCAATACAAAATGCGATTTGTGGATTTTTTATTGGGGCAAAGCCAATCATCCAACCGATGTGTTTGTATTTATCTGTGCCTGAAATTTTTACTTGAGCTGTGCCTGTTTTTACTGCTGTTAGAATAGAATGAATATAATGTTGTCCTGCTTTCTTCATACCTTTTATAAGAGTATTCCATGCTTTTTCAGGGAGTGCCTGAGTACTATTCCAAGGGTCACTTTTTATAAAATGAGGGATGTAAATATTTTTATTTTTTGATAAAGCTGCTGCAAAGCAAGCTAACTTAAGTGGGGTTAATAGCAAATAACCTTGCCCAATTAACATGTTAGCAGTATCTCCATCGGTCCATGGTTCACCGAGGCGTTGTTTTTTCCACCCAGGAGAAGGTATGAGAATCTTCTGCGTTTCGTAAGGTAAATCGATACCTGTGGGTGTATTTAAGTAATAAAAACGGGCTTCTTGGTAGAGCTTTTGTGCACTAATTTGTAATCCATATTTAAATATGAATGGATTGCAGCTGTATTGTATAGCGGAAATTGTATTGATACGTCCATGCCCACTATGCTTATGGCATCGAAAGAGGCGTGTTCCAATTTTGTAAGTTCCTGTGCAATTATAGGTTGAATCTTCGGTAATAATGTTTGCTCGTAGTAAAGCAGATAGTGATATCAATTTAAAAGTAGAACCTGGTGCATACAGCCCTTGTATTGCGCGATTAAGCCAAGCTCCACTTTCTGTTATTTCCTTAAATGTTTCTTTTGAAATGCGAGGATTTAATTTATTTAAGTCGAAATCAGGTTTGCTTACCATGGCGAGAACTTCTCCAGTATTTACATCTAAGATGGAAATTGATCCTTTATAATTACCTAAAGCTTGTTCGCAGATTTTTTGTAATTCAATATCTAAGGATATATGAAGATTTTCTCCTTGAATACAAGGAATAGAAATAAGCTTTTTTTCTTCCTGTCCAGCTGGGGTAACTTGCCAAATTTCTCCACCATTGTGACCGCTTAGTTTGGCATCATAGTAAGCTTCTAATCCATTTCGGCCTTTCTCTTGAGGGAAAAAAAATGTCCTTAAAGAATTTCCTGGTAAATTGTCTGTACTTAATTCAGAAATTTTAGATACATATCCAATAATGTGGCACGCAGAACTCCCATAAGGATAGTATCGAATTTTTTCGATATTTACACTAAAAGCTCCATTATTGGGTAGTATGTTTAGAAGTTTTGCGTATAGCTCTTGAGGTAAGTCTTGGGCTAAAAGTAATGGAAGAAGTATATTTTGTTGGTAATGTTGAAGTAATCTTTTAGCAGAAATACGAAAGGGGATAGGACCAACTTTTTGAGCATATGAAAGTAGTTGATCGTGTACCAAAGCCCACAATTGTTCCCTTTGAGCTTCAATGTTTTTATTTTTTTGTCGGAATTGTTCGAATGGTTTTCGAAAATGGTTTAAGTCGACATACAAACAAAAAGAATCGCGATGTGTAGCAAGTAAATGTCCGTTGCGATCATAGATTTTCCCTCGTATTCCCGGATATAAGATTCGGCGTAGGCATTGTTTTTCGTTTAATTGGTTATAGGTGTAATACTCAAAATATTGACGATAAAATATGGTTATGCCTAAAATAATGAACAGAATAGCTACGATGCATTGTAAAAATCGAATGCGTCCATAATTTGTATGTGATGCATCAAAGCAAACCATAAAAATCTATAATAAAGATGTTTAAAAATAATTCAATGAAAAATAATTACTTCCTAGTGGATTAAGGTAGCTTAATCGGAATCAGACTTGGTTTTTTTTGCAACAAATTGTGCGTAAGTGGTGATACGATTTCGTATAATGTATTTGTGGAGTAGACAAGAAATTTTCCCAAAAATGATTCCTAAAATAAGGCCTCCCAGGCAGATAGCAAGGGTTGCATTTAAAAACATAGCACCTTTGGTAGTTGGTTCAATCTGTTCGATGGTTTGTGTTACGAATAGATTTTTGAATGGGAAAAATGATAGGATAAATTTACCAATTTGATACTCAATTCCCCATAGAAATCCGATTGTGAATGGATTAGATATCATTTGAAGTGCAACTAATACCATTACATTGCATTTTAGAAAAATAGCTAGTAAGATGGCTAAGGTAATTTGAATTCCCATGACGGGTAGAAAGGTTAAGATCCAACCTGCATAATAGGCCACTTTCATAGAATCATAAGAAAATGAAAACAACTGAGGATGCCTCTCAAAAAATCCACGACCTAATTTTTTAAAAATAAAGCTACTACGCAATTTTGCTCTCGTTGGAAGAAATTTTAATAATTTTTTTAATGAGGAAAACTGTCTTTGCTTATAATCTGTCCATTCTAACTGATGTCGTCTCATTATCTTTGGAGGCACGGGTCGGAATTGAACCGACGTATAGAAGTTTTGCAGACTCCTGCCTTACCACTTGGCTACCGTGCCTTTTAAAATTAAGTGTTTCAAAAAAATGAGATAAAATCAAGCGAAAATTTTTGTTTTATTCATTTTCATCCCAACGCATAGTTTCATCTTCTTCGATTTCCTCTTTTTCATTAATATCATCGGTTTCAATGTCAGCATAAAGGTCTTCTTCTTCGTTTTCATTTTTTTCTTCTTTACCAAGCTCGAAGCCTTCTGGAACGTACTCTAAGATATCTATTAATTCTCGGTAAACATGAACACTGGTACCTTCGAAGTATTCTAAACGATATTTTTCTGCAAGTTCATCTGTAATTTCTTCGGCAGATAGGCTTTTTTTGAAATCGATGCTATCGTTTAATAGGCGAGCGCGTAATTTTGTAATACGATCAACAAAATCAACATAGTAGCTTCTTTCTTCATCAATGTTGTCTGGAAGTGCAAACAAAGGTTCTTCGCTTTCTATGAGGCTTTGATCTGTGCGGACAAGGCGAACAAGATTATCACTTAACTTTTTGTCTATTTTGAATCGGAAAAAGGCACGATCTAGCATGTCAGGGTTAAATCCATAATCCTTTAAATCGTCTGTTAATTCCAAGACGTAAGCAACTTGTTTTGGATCCAACAAACTGAGACAATCAACATCCCAATGAATAGGATCACTGGTTTCCTTAACCCACCAATTATAATCACTACCTAAACTAACATTACACCAATTTAATTTTGAAAGTGCTACAGACATGTAATAGTATTTGAGAGATATTTAAGCTGATGTAAATTAAAAAATGTTAAAAAATTTAATTTTAGAATTTAAGCAAAAAACTCTTTTAGTTATAAAAATTAAAAAATTTACTAATCTTTTCAATAATAACACTATCAAATGGCGGGATGGACGAGACTCGAACTCGCGACCTCCTGCGTGACAGGCAGGCGTTCTAACCAGCTGAACTACCACCCCGCTTATGATGATAACGTATTTGATAGTAGATTACCTTGGATATATGTCAAGAGTTTTTATTGAAATTTTGTTGAAATGATGAAATACATTGTGAATAAGTAAAAATGATACAATAAAAATGAAAATTGTTGGAAATTTTTAAGTCCTTTTTGAGTAGTAATTAGCATGTTTGTGCTTTTAGCAAAATAAGAGTCTTTTTCTTGACAAAATGATATAAAATTAATCTTTTGTTTATTACATTGAACTATGAGTAAAGAAAAATTTTTTACAGAAGCTGATAATTTCCTAGAAATTGTAAAACGACATTTGCCTGAAGTTATTCCAAATTCATTGGAGTTTGTAAAAACTGGTTGGACAAATTTTGTTATTTGTGCTTCAACTCCAGACGCTTCATATTTTTTTCGATTTCCTAGAAACTCATTTTTTTCTCGAATGATGATAAAAGACCATGCCTTTTGTTCTTTCGCGAAAGAAAAAGTTTCTATTCAATTTCCTGATTTAAAGATTTTTTATGATCAAGAACGGCCTTTTAGTATGCATAAAAAGATAAAAGGTTGGTCTTTGACGGATCGTTTTAAATTTTTATCACGTCAGGCTATTACTAATTTAGCTTATGATATTGCTAATTTTATTCATGAATTGGAGCAGATAGATCCAAAATCGTTACCACAAGCTTGTAATATGTATGTATCGAAATTTTTGGATAAGCTCCCTTCTGTGGAATATAATGATTATGATCTTCATAAACATGATAAGTTGAGACAATTAGAAAAACAACCGCAAGTTGTTCATGGGGATTTGAATCCAGGAAATATTTTACTGGATGAAAATGATCGTATGGTCGCTGTTATAGATTTTGCTTTTGCAGGAGTTTCTAATAGTTATGTCGATTTATCTCGTATCATTGGGCGAACCCATCCTTCATTTGAGGCACCTATGATAGATGCTTATAAAGCTATTGTTAATAGCTCAATCGATGAGAATTGTATGCGCGAGATTGTAAAGATGTGGGATTACGTTGATAATCAATACATCCTTTATATGAAGGAAAAGCACCCAGAAATTCAATTGCCGGATTAATGTGGAGCAACCGATAACATTAACAATTCAGAAAGAACATGCGGGTTATCGTGTTGATAAGTTATTTTCTGAGATTTGTAAAGAACAGTACAGTCGAGCTTGTATCCAAAAATCAATCCGAAGTGGTTTTCTTACAATAGATAATGTCGTTGTAAATTCATTCAGTTATCGAGTAAAAATTGGTGAAACTTGTATTTTAAACATTCAACCCCCAAAAGCAATCACATTAACGCCAAAAAAATCTAACGTGGATATTCTCTTTGAAGATGAGGATTTACTGGTTGTTAATAAGCCAGAAGGACAAGTAGTACATTTAGGAAATGGAGTGGAACCAGGAAGTACACTTGTAGAAGCCTTGCTAGCTTATTGTCCATTAAGTGCTGCAGCTGGACCTGAGCGTCCAGGGGTTGTTCATCGTCTTGATCAAGCGACTTCAGGGCTTATTTTATTTGCGAAAACAGACGTAGCTTATTGGGCTTTAACGCGAATGTTTTCAGAACGAAAAATCCATAAAACCTATCATGCTTTAGTTTGGAATATTCCAAAATTTCAGTCAGGAACGATTAAGGTACCGATAGGGCGTAGTCAACGAGATCGAACGTCCATGTGTATAACAACTTCAGGTCGTGAAGCTTGTACACAATGGGAATGTCTAGAGGCATTTCCAAAAGCTAATAAAGCCTTACTAGCTTGTTATCCTATAACAGGGCGTACTCATCAAATTCGTGTGCATCTAAAAAGTATTGGTCATACCATTGTGGGAGATCCTAAGTATGGTAAAATTCCAGATAAACGTTTATTTCTGCATGCCTATCAAATAGATTTTAATCATCCTATTAAGAATACTCCCTGTTCATTTATGATTCCGCATCCGGCTAGTTTTGAAAATGAATTGCAAATTTTAAGACAAAAATAGTTAATATTATTTTTTTTGTTTTTATACTAAATCATCTACTTATATGAACATTTTTCACATTTTTGGCAGCCGTTGCAAATTAAGCGGGCGCCGCAAGTTTGGCAAGGTTCAGACCATTGTTTTTCGTAAAGTGGAATAGATGTGTGAAATAAGTTCATTTGTGGCGTTACCAAGTTAAAATGAAGAGGTTTTCCCTTCCATTGTAACCCTGATTTAAATGCCATGACGCTTTGTGTACGTTTTGAAGAAAGTGTGTACAATTTATTGTCTTTTATGAAATGCGTTCCGGTTTCCATAAAACAAAAACGTACATTTGCGTCTACGCATTCTTGGTAGAGTTGTTTAACCCAATCGTAATGCAAGGGGCGAGCTCCATTGTAGTTTTCTCCGCCTGCCACAACTTGTTCAATAAAATGCATATCTAAATATTTTTTTATGGATACAGGGCCTATAAAAGGAGCAACGATAATACCTTTATGTTTAAAAGGTAGATCTTTTAGCAAGGGTATCCGTTCATCTGCTCGTTTTTGATTTTCTGTCGTAATGTTAAAAAATATATTATCCCAACCTTGATCCCAATTTTTAGGTAAACATTGCATTACTCTTTCTGGACGTTTAGTTAAAAGTATAAAGGTAACATCTGGACGTTTTTGCATGATATCCCAAGCTTCGTTTCGCCATTCATCTGCTTCTTGTAAGAAAAAATCAGAAGTCATGCATACTCGAAGCATCAAGCCGCTTCGTACTTTATATTGGCCTTTTTTGTCTTTTTGAAGTGGGTAATCAAAAAGATTTTTTACTTTAAAAATATTTCGACCATTTTGTCCGCGTTGCTTATCAATGGAATACATGAAACAATTTTCACAACCTTCGCTCTTTCTTATGCAACCATGCCATGGGTTCCAAATGTCGTACATATAATTTATAATTGTTTGAAAACCGCTTGGGCAACCTCTTCAACAGTTAGCAATTCTAAGTGATTATCAGGAGCTTGAAGGATGGCATGTTGATAGGTTGGGTAAGGTCCGTAGCGCAATCTATCTGTAGGTCCATAAATACCAACTAATGGCTTATTTAAAGCTGCAGCTAAATGAACTGGTCCACTATCATTGGCTATTATACAGGCTGAATTTTGGATAAGCAAAGGTAAATCAGATAGTTTTGTTTTTCCTATAAAATTTATAAAACGAGGATGATGTGGTATGTTTTTAGGAGGGGTTTGACCGATCCAAATACAAAATTTATCCGTTTTTTCTAAGAGAAGATTGGTGAGCTCATAAAAATAAGGCCATTCTTTTTTAGGACCTCGACTATTAGGGAATAGTAAGATCGCATTCTTGTCAAAAGGGAAACACCATTTGTTTAGATTTAATGTAAGCGGGCGTTGAGGAACTGATTTCAAATTTAAAGGTTGAAATAGTGCTTGAAGTATTTCTACGGCATGAGCTGGCGTTTTTTGTGGTTCGTAAGTTTTTTGATAAAAAATACGTGAACATTCTCGAGCATCTTTTCGTCCTACTTTATATTTTGCTTTTGATAAAAATGTCATTAAACCAGAGCGTAATAACCCTTGCCCATCAATAACCCAATCGTATTTAGTTTGTCGAATTTGTTTTATTAATTTAAAGAAACCTGAAATGCCATTATTTCGTTCAAATATTAATAATTTAGAAATGAAAGGACTGATTTTTAAAAAATCTGCAAAACAATCACGAACAACCCAATGGATATTTAAATGCAGATTATTTTTTTCTGCTGGATGGTAAATACCTTCGGTTACTTGCAACATTTGAACAATATCACCAAAAGACGAAGGTTTTACAATAAGTATTTTCAAAGTAGTTGGTTGCGACGACATATCACAATTTTATCTTAAATACTAATTTTTTTATCCAAGAAGGTTGTTTATAAGCTAAGCCTGGTTGGTGTGCATCTTCAGGAAAGAAAATGAAAAATAAACCGTTGCTAGCAATGAGTTTATCAGTTTCTCCAAGACCAAAACCAATATCTTTTTTTTCGTTGTAGGGAATAGTAATCTCTTTAATTTTGTTGATAGGTGTCCATCCGATTTGTTCTTTTCCTGAAACAACAATTTGAATGTCGATATATTTCTTATGAAATTCTACTTTTTTAGATTCTTTTGTTTCGTAATGGTCAACATTTAAAAAAAGCTTATCTCCATCAATTTCGTAACGTCCTACATCTAAATTAGTAAGGTCTGTATGACTCAAAAAATCTTCGACTTTTGCGAAGCCTGGATGTAAAGGAATATATTTTTTTAAATTATCTAATGTATCTATAATCATAGTTTATCTAAAGTCTATAGGGTCTACATCCCACATATCAATCACATTTTTAGGAATTTTTAATGCGCTTCTACACTGTAAGAGTTTAGGAAGGTCATTCAAAACGTTATATGTTAAATATAGCATATGCATTCGATAGTAACCATTGACCTTGTTTTGTGTAGGATAAGCAGGCCCCAAGATCTCTATATTTGTAGGTAAATTTTTATGTAAGTATTCATTCCATTGATTGAGTACATAAGGAAGAATTTTTTCTGAACGGCTTCGAAATATATGGCGAATCATATGACGAAATGGTGGATAAAGGTATTGTTTGCGTAAAGCATACTCTTTATTTAGAAATGTTTCAACTGCTTGATTTATTCCGTAGTGGATACAGTCGCTTTCTGGTGAAAAAGATTGAACAATGACTTCACCGCGTTTTTCAGAGCGACCAGCACGGCCACTTACTTGTATGATTAACTGAAAAGTTCGTTCGGAGATACGAAAATCTTCGAGAGAGTTTTGGCCATCAGCTTGAATAACACCGACCAAGGTAATGTTAGGAAAATCTAATCCTTTTGCGAGCATTTGCGTTCCGACAATGATGTCATACTTATGATTTAAAATATCATTGTACCAATGAGGATGTTCTTTAATAACATCAGAATCTAAACGTAAAGTACGAATATGTGGATAAAACCTTTGTAAACAAGCTTCGATGCGTTGTGTACCTAGTCCTGCACTTAATTTTAATGGAGTGTGGCACTTTGGACAATTCGTATAAGCAGGTAGTTTAAAATCACACAGATGACAACGCAAAGTAGCGTCTTTTTTATGGAAAACTAGGTGGCTTTTACAATGAGGGCATTCTTGTCGTGTTTCGCATTTTGGACAATAGAGATAAGGAGCGTAACCACGTCGATTTAAAAATAGCAGTGTTTGTTCTTTTCGATCAAGACGTACGTTAATTTTTTCTCGTAGTAAGCGGGATAAAATAAATGTTCCTTCAAAGTTAGGTTTTTCATATCGCATATCGACTAAGTGAACTTTAGGAAGGCTTGCTCCTGTGGCTCGTTGAGTTAGTTTAATAATTTGATATTTTCCGTTTTTTACATTGGACCAAGTTTCTGCTGAAGGGGTAGCTGTTCCTAATACGCATAATGATTGGGTTAAGTACGCTTTATAAATAGCTAAATCTCTTCCGTGATAACGAGGATTATCCGATTGTTTATAGGAAGGTTCATGTTCTTCATCTATGATAACTAAACCTAAATGTTGTAATGGAACGAAAAGTGCTGAACGTGTCCCTAGAACAACATCGATTTTACCATGAATAGCTTGATCCCAAATGTGAAGTTTTTCTGTATCTGTGAGACGACTGTGCCATACGGCAATTGTTATATTGTTATCAGAAAGACGATTTTTAATTTTCAAAAGTGCTTGTTCAGAAAGCGTAATTTCAGGAACGAGATAAAGTACTTGTTTTCCTAATTTTTTAGCTTCATAAATGAGATTATGATAAATTTCTGTTTTTCCTGAACCAGTAATACCCCAGAGCAAATAGGTAGTATAAATTTGCTGTTGTAAGGTTTTCGTGATCGTTTTTAAAGCTACCTTTTGTTCTTCGTTAAGAGTGATTTTGTTGGTTGAAATTTCTGAAGCTGCCGGAATTTTTTCAACATTATCTTGTAAAAACCGTTCTACATATTTTTTTTTGATAAGTTTATTAAGGACAGAACTTTGGTTAGGAAATGTAATAGCAAATGTTTCTTGTGTGCAGTAGGGATGTTTATTAATCCATTCGTAGACAGCTTTTTGTTGATAACTGCGAGAGTTGAATTTGGTTACTTCATTGGTAGTATGAAAACAATAGAATCGAGGAAATGTTTTACCTTGACGTAATTGCGTAGGCAAGGCTGTCTCGATGGCTGATGGAGTATTACAAGCGTAATATCGAGAGATCCATTCAATGATTTTGATTCCATCATTAAAAATTATCGGTTCAGGGTAAACAAGTCCATTGATAGGTGATAGTTTGTAATTAGATTGAGGAGGCGTTGTAGAAATGGTTTTTACAATTCCCTTGGTTTTGATATTTTTTACTGTAATATTGACGAGTGTTCCTATGGCAACAAGCTCTTTTGCCGTGTAGATAAGTGTATAAGGAACAGCGATGAATGGAAGGACCTCGATGTAATAAAGCTGCATTACCAAGCAAAACTATGTTTGTTTGCTATAATTTGACCATTGGGAGCTATTATATCGATGTTCCACGCAATGAGTTTAGTTTGGCTTGAGTATTTCTTTATGTTTGTAACTCCAAGGTATATTTCATTCTGAAGATATAATGAATAATTGACAGGCGGTATTGTCCATTGTGTGATTTGTTCCTTGGGTTCTAAATTTGTAATATAAGTGATTTTGATGGATGAATTTACAGGAATAGTATTAATGGAATGATTAAAGGTAATTATAAAATAAATTCCTTCCCGTACGTCAGGTTGAGTTCGTAAAATTATTCGTCCATTTGTAGATTTTTTATGTGTAATTGCTTCTAAAATTCCTTTGAAACTATCTTCTGTGCGATATTGGAGTGAGAGGGTATCTATTTTTAATGGATGAATTTGGTTAGTATGTTGGCAACCATAGAAAAATAGAGCAGTTAGCAAAAATAAATTATAGGATGATTTTTTCATAAAATAAAAATGGCGCCCGCACCCAGACTCGAACTGGGATTAACGGTTTAGGAAACCGCGGTTCTATCCCTTGAACTATGAGGGCTTTTTAATAATGTGTAAAAAAAAATAATATTTCGCAATATTTTTCCTGTAATAAATTTAAAATATTCCGATTTTATAAATAAAATGATTTAAAAAGGAAGTTAACTATGAATGAATCCATCAATTTAAATATACAACGAAACGAAAATGATTATGCATTGAATGTGCAGAATTTAGAGACGAAAGTAAAAGTTGCCAAATCAATGGAAATGGGAGGCATTTCCAGTATTTCTTATGTTGATAGAAATGGTGATGCACAAGCCATGCCTGATTCAGAAAATAGTTTTCTTGCTAATATTTTTTCTCAAACTCCTGAAAAAACTGAAAAGATGGTAAATGAGCTTTGTTTAGGAAAAACAGCAGATGAACTAAAAAGTACATGTAAAGAATCATTAAATATTCTAAATGGAGTTACAGGTTTTATAAAGGATAATATTAAAACAACGCAAGAGACATCTGCTTCTAATACAGTTTCTAGCAATTCTCTTGATGCTTTAGTTAGTAAGAGTGATTTTTCAAGTTTGGATATTCGTGGGTTGATGAAGTTGCTTATTCAGGCTTTTTCACAATTTTTTTCAACACAAAGAACATTAGATTTAAACACGATAACGCAGATTCAAGCCGCTATGGAAGCAAAAATTTCGGTTATGGAGAAAGAAAAAGACGAGTCTTATAAAGCGGCTATGGCTCAAGCGATTGGAAGTATTGTTTCAGGGGCCATATCTGTGGGTGCAGGTTGTCTTAGCTTGGCCGGGGGAGCATTGGGATCATTAAAAAGTAAAAAAGAAACTCCAACTCCGAGTGGGATTGTTACAAATGCTGATTTAAAAAATAAAGATTCTTTTTTTACACAAGTAAAGAATGTGGCGGCAAAGGTTGGAGAAGGCATTAAAACAGGTGCCCAACTGCTTGGGCCATGTAATCAAATTGCAAATGGTGTGGCTGGTATTATGAGTGCTAACTATACTGCTAATGCAAAAGAGGCCCAGATTGAACAGACAAAGCAAGATGCAATTCTAGAGGTTTTGAAAAAGATGCAACAAGATGGTAGTGAACAAACAAAACAGTTGATGGATTATATTTCACGTTTGTTATCAATGATACAAGAACTTCAACAAAGTGCTGCTCAAACGGAAAGAACGATTGTTCAAGCATAGATAACTTAATCTTAAAAATCGCGAATTTTATTCGCGATTTTGTTCTTTTACTTAAGAATTATCTAACAAATAAGTTAGGTGCTTTTTGGTACATTTTGTTATAGCAGTGAATGCTTCATCTAGCTCTTCTTGAGGTTGAGGACAAATAGAGTTTATAGTAACTATGATTGTGTTTCCCCAGGGAATTAAACTTTTTATGCGTTGTTTTTTATTTTGATATCTTAAATATTTTTTGGGAAGGTTAAAGCAATCTTTTATTCGATAAGAAAACCATTTTACAGTTTTTTGGGGATGAAAGAAATAATATAATTCTTGCCACAGTTGTTCAAAATATTTCTTTTCATAATAAGATAATCCTTTTACTATTAAAAGGACAGGGGTTGGTTCAATCGTTATTTGAGTTGAAAACTCTTTTTCGCAAATTTTTTTTAAATCTTCTTTTAATTTACTGCTGCAGGCTGAACAGTAAAGATATTTGTCCTGAAAACGTAAAAGCGCCATCCCACAATTGATACAAATATCAGCGTTAGCAGTTTGAATTATTCGTGAGTGAGGAAGTGGTTTTGGCTTTATGACCTGTATATGGGAACAAAAAATAGAGTGTGTGTAAAGAAATGTGATAATATAAAAGAGTCCTAACTTTTGCATGTGTATAATGTACAAAATAATGCTTAAAAAGGCAAGTTTATTGATAGCAGAATAATTTTTAGAAGAATCTAATAACTAAAATGGTGGCAAGAGGCGGAATCGAACCGCCGACACAAGGATTTTCAGTCCTCTGCTCTACCGACTGAGCTATCTCGCCACACTCAATATACTAAAAATAGTAGAAAACTAAAAATACGATATAGTCAATATTTATTTTATTTTTTTATTTACAACATGTGTAAGTGCCCTAGAATCAGCTAGAAATCTTTTGGACATGGATGACTGTATAAAGATAAATGTAAAAGATGTAAGTAAATCTTTTCAGACTTCATCAGGGAAAATGCAAGCAATAGATGGAGTTTCTTTTTCTGTGAAACAAGGGGAATTTGTGGCTATCTTAGGGACGAGTGGCTGTGGCAAATCAACTTTGTTGAATATGGTTGCTGGTTTAGTTTCTTGCGATCAGGGTTCTATAGAAATCGATGAGCAAAATTTAAAACAACCAGAACGACATCGCATGATGATGTTTCAGGAGTCGGCTTTGTTCCCCTGGTATAGTGTGGTTGAAAACGTGATGTATGGTTTGCGTTTTAAAAAAGGTTTGCGGCGAAGTGAACATCGAGATATTGCTCTTTATTATTTAATGTTAGTAGGGTTAAAATCTTATGCAGAAGCACGTATATACCAATTATCCGGGGGAATGAAACAACGGGTAGCATTGGCTCGTGCACTTGCTCCTAATCCACAGATATTGCTTATGGATGAGCCTTTCAGTGCTTTGGATGCATCTACCTGTGAACATTTATATAAGGATGTGCAAAGAATTTGGCAAACACAAAATAAGACCATTCTATTGGTTACCCACAATATTCGTGAAGCAATCGCACTTGCTCAAAGAATCATTATTTTGTCTCCTCATCCTGGTAGGGTTATAAAAGAAATATCGGTAGATTTACCTTATCCAAGAAACATACACGATGCTTCTGTGACTCGTTTGTTTAATGAAATAACCTGTATTTTACATAACGAAACTGTATGAATATAAAACGTATTTTTTACTCTCCTTATTTTTACTTAGCGACCCTTTTAATGGTTTGGCATATTTCTTTTTCATTAGGCTGGTATTCGGATTTATTTTTCCCAAGTTTGCAACAAGTAGTTAAATTTTTGTTTGATGGTTTTTGTAAAGATTACTCATTATGGGAAGCTGTAGGAATTAGTTTTAAACGTTTATTTGTTGGTTATTCAATAAGTCTTTTTGTGGGCATTTTATTAGGAATGTTATGTCATTCTTTTACTATATTCAACGTTACTTTAAGAAAATTAGCTTTAGGGTTTCAAACATTACCAAGTATTTGTTGGGTTCCACTTACTTTGCTTTGGTTTGGGCAAACAGATGTTGCTATCATTTTTGTTATTGTTATGGGATCCGTGTGGGGAATTATTTTAGGAACAGAGCAAAGTATACAAAACGTACCTGATATCTATTTAAAAGCTGCTTATACTTTAGGAGCCCGTAGGTTTACATTGTGGCGTACGGTTATATTTCCGGCAGCATTTCCTGCAATGATTGTTGTTATGAAGCAAGGGTGGGCATTTGCTTGGCGTTCTTTGCTATCAGCAGAAATTTATATCAGTGCTGTCAGTGGTTTGGGACTAGGGCAATTGCTCCATTATGGTCGTGAAATGCAGGCTATGGATCAAGTTGTTAGTATTATTTTAATTCTTATCACGATAGGGTTGGTAATCGAACGTTATTTGTTTTTGCCTATAGAGAAAAACATTAGAAAACGTTGGGGCAAGTAAATGTGAGATTTCTTAAAATAAAGCGACATTTTAATAAATTGCTTGCATTTAGCCTGACAAAAACGTAACTTTTTTCTAAATGTTATTAGAAGTTAAGGATTTGTGTATTTCATTTTCAGATTCACAAGGTGGGTATAACCAAGTTGCAAGTAACGTTAGTTTTAGCTTAACAAAAGGAGAAACTTTAGCTATTGTTGGGGAAAGTGGTAGCGGGAAAACTGTAACAGCATTGTCTCTCATGAAATTACTTCCTAGCGAACCTGTTTGTAAAATTTCAGGTCAAATTTCTTTGGAAAATGAAAAAAATATTTTAAATTTTTCTGAAAAACAAATAAGGCATTTGAGAGGTAGTGGAATTGCTTACATATTTCAAGCGCCATCTACTTCGTTAAATCCTAGTCTTACAGTTGGTTTTCAAGTCGCTGAAGCTGTAAAATTACATCAACCCAGCGTAAACGTAAAAGAAATGACTTATCAATTGTTGGGAAAAGTGGGTTTAAATCCTAATATTTGTTATTATTCTTATCCTTTTGAGTTGAGTGGAGGAATGCAACAACGGGTTATGATTGCTATGGCTTTGGCCTGTAATCCAAAAATTCTTGTTGCTGATGAACCAACAACTGCGTTAGATGTTACACTGCAGAAGCAAATTATTGATTTGCTAAGATATTTAAAAGAGACAGAAAAATTATCTATCATTATAATTACTCATAATTTAAGTCTTATTAAAAATTTTGCAGATAAAGTGGTTGTTATGTTTCGCGGAAAAATTGTTGAACAAGGATCAACAGACCAAATCATTAGTAGCCCACAACATCCTTATACGAAAGCTTTATTACAATGTGTACCTTCATTGAAGCATCCGCAAGAACGATTAAAAACGATTGAAGATTATCAAATCATATAAAAAGTGTTGACTTAAAAATCAATAATATGAATGGTAATGTTATGCAAAAAGCAACGTTGAGTTTGAAGGATTTGTCTTTAAATATTGAAAACAAAAATGTTTTTCAGGCATTAAACCTTGACTTAAATCCTGCTGATATTCGAATTTTGTTGGGGCCTAATGGGGTTGGGAAAAGTTCATTGTTAAAAGTAATTGCAGGACATCCTAACTATAAGTTATCTGAAGGGCATATATTTATAAATGATATGGATATTACAACAGCTTCTCCAGAAAAACGAGCTCAATTGGGGGTTTTTGTAGCTTTTCAAAATCCATGTGAGATAGAAGGATTATCAGTAGCTAATTTTTTAAGAACAGCCTTAAAATCATTTCCTGAAAATTCAGCAAGTAAGTGGACGGCTACAACGTTTTATCAGCAATTATATTTTTTATTGGCAAAAGTAGGTTTACCAAAAGAATTTACAGCCCGTTCAGTGCATTGTGGTTTTTCAGGTGGAGAAAAGAAACGTTTTGAATTGCTTCAGTTACTTTTATTTAAACCAAGGTTTGCACTTTTAGATGAACTTGATAGTGGGTTAGATGTGGATGCCAGAAGACTTGTAGTTCAAACTATTAAAGAGTTACAGCAACAAGAACAAATGAGTTTTTTAGTTGTGTCGCATGATATTGATTTTATTCGGACTTTAGATCCTACGGCTATCCATGTTTTAAAGGATGGAAAATTAATAACAGAAAATTTTGAAAATCTTGATAAGATCAAATCACAAGGATTCTGTGAATTATGACGGGAGACTTTTTTACCTCAACCGATTATCGATTAAACTCAGGTTTTGGGCTTAGCGAAGATACGATACGATATATATCTTCTACCAAAAAAGAGGATAATTTTTTATTAGAGTTTCGTTTAAAAGCTTTGCGTTGTTTTTTAAAGGCCAGTGTGCCTCAATGGTGCCCTCAAGAGCTAAATAATATCGATTTTCAAAATTTACAGTATTACCTGGCTGTGGATCAGGCTGTAAAAAAAGATTGGGAATCGGTTCCTACAGAGATTAAAACAACATTTGAGCGCTTAGGTGTACCAGAAAAAGAACGTAAGTTTTTAGCAGGGGTTGAAGCACAATTTGATAGCGAGTTTGCCTATTCGAAGATGCGACAACAGCTTCAGGAGCAAGGTGTAATTTTTACAGATTCTCGAGAAGGTTTAAGTAAGTACAGGAGTATATTTGAGCCCTATTTTTCTAAAATTGTTCCTATACAAGATAATAAATTTTCAGCACTTAATAGCGCTGTTTTTAGTGGAGGTAGTTTTATTTATGTGCCCAAAGGCGTAAAAGTTCAGCAACCATTGCAGGCGTATTTTCGTATAAATGCTGAGCGATCAGGGCAGTTTGAGCGTACACTTATTATTGTAGATGAAGGGGCTGAATTGATGTACATGGAAGGTTGCACCGCACCTGCTTTTGATACACAAAATCTTCATTCAGCTGTTGTTGAGCTTGTGGCTAAAAAGGACGCAAAGTTGCAATATGTAACGGTTCAAAATTGGTCTTCTAATGTACTTAACATTGTTACTAAGCGTGGTTGGGCAGAAGAAAATGCTGAAATTCGTTGGATTGATTGTAACGTTGGTTCTAAAATGACTATCAAGTATCCTGGAATTTTATTAAAAGGGCGAAAGGCACGTGGTGAAGTTCTTTCGATTGCGTTAGCCCATTCTGGGCAGTGTCAAGATACAGGTGCTCGTGTGCTCCATTTAGCTGATGAAACAACATCAAATATTGTTTCTAAGTCTATTTCTATTGATGATGGCTGGGCTGGATATCGCGGAAAAGTTTTTGTAAAGCCTGGTTTAAATGGTTGTAAAAATAGTACGGAATGTCATTCATTACTTTTAGGTGAGCAAAGTCCTACTGGGACGTTTCCTACGGTAGAAGTTTCAGGAAATACGCAATCCATACAACATGAAGCAAGTATTTCATCTTTGGATGAAGAAAATTTATTTTATTTGCAACAAAGAGGTTTGAAACGTTCAGAAGCTGTTAGTTTAAGTGTTAATGGCTTTGTAAATGATTTGGTACAATCATTTCCGTTAGAATACAGCGTTGAGTTAAAGCGTTTAATCGATATGGAGGTTGAAAATGCTATCGGATAAAATAGAATATATTTTCTTAGGCAAAAACCCAACGTGGGGTGAATGGCTTGACGATTTGACGTTTCAAACTTATCCTAATACTTGTCCGGACCACACAGTTCAATTTTCAACTTTAAAAGTGTTTACGTTAAAACTTAGTAAAAATTCACGTTTAACACTTTTAGATAAATCAAGTGAGCTGTATTGTTCTTTAGAAGAAGAGGCTGTATTATTTCATCAAGGCTTACCGAAAAGGGTAGGGAGTTTTTGTTTAGAGCAAAACGCTAGATTGGTGCATCGCAATATTAATAAAAATGCTGTTTTTCTTTCATCGATAAATGTTATATTAAATCAGCCAAAGGCAAAAGTAGATTGGCAGGATGGTGT
>CAKUXH010000007.1 GCA_934700265.1 uncultured Opitutales bacterium | reverse complement strand
GCATTGAACAATGGATAACTTATATCGTCGATTATCCATTGCTTTACTTCTAGATTTGAAAGAACTTTTGTATTGAGATTTGAAATATTGATTTTTACAGGTATTTTATTTTCATCAATGAGTTGTAAGTCTATTAACTTTTCATCCGAATGCCATTTCCATAGACGTTTATTTTGAAAATCTTCAAAAGTTTTGTTTAATAAAGCTTTATCTATTAAGGCAAGTTGGAACAATGTAGGTTCCCCCTCTATTTTTAAGTAAGTGATATCATTTTTAGTGTAAAATGTTATATTCTTTTCAATTTCTTTGGTGGTAATGATAATATTAGTAGTTTTAAAATCATCTAAGTTTATAGGAACATCTATAAAGTTTTCTACATAAATATTGTTTATGCTTTGAACAAAATCTTTTATATTTGCAAAAAAAGCTTTTTGTGCTGTAATAAAGATATTATTTTTATTTTTTACAACTTCCCATTTATTACCTGTTATAGCTTGTAAAACGAATTGATTATCTCCTTGCATGTAATCAATTTTATTAATATCTTTTACATTAAATTCAAATAGAATACGTTTTCGTAATGTTTCTTGTGGATTAAGTAAACGTTCAATAACTGTCGATTGAAATAAAAATAATGGGCCACAATTGTTGCGCTGTCCAATAAATGTGTGATTTTCCAAGTTATATGGTAGTATGTTTAATTCATCTGTTTTAGTATCGTTTTGAACTTTCAAAATGTAATTACCACTTCCTTTCGAAAATAAAGGTAACCAATGATCTAATTCAGATGCATCGAGGAAATGTGTATATTCTAGATTAAGCAATTGTTGACAAATAGCTTCTGTATGTTGTTGATCAGTTTCGGTGGTGATTGGAGATTTCATGTACCATTTTTGTTGCTCATAGGATAAAAATAAATTTTGAATATTGGTTTCAAAGTGAATGCTTGTTAAATGATTACTTGAAAAAATAAAAGGATTACCCCATTGCTCTAAAGTTAATGTTAAAGCATTTGTTAATTTTGTATCTAAGACAAAGATTTCATTTTTCCCTTCCTCAAGCACATATAATTTGTTACTTTGACCACTAAAATTTCCTAAATGAATATTATAAGATTGTTTAGATGTGTTGCATTTTAGTATGCAAAATGGAATGGATAAACCATAATTACTTAAATCAACTGTTTTATCGATTTTGAATGAGAAAATTGGTTTTAAAGTAGCTAATGTTTGTAGTAAGTTATCAACTACCATGCGATTAGCTTCCCACTGAATAGGCGTTTGTAAAAACCAATCGCTATTTTTTTTATTTAAAAGGATTGGTTGAGCATTAGTAAATTGAATCTCAATTGACTTAAGCGAGAAAATATTTTGTTGTACATTTAATGTGGGTTGAATTTCTTCATTCGATGGATGAATTTTTACATATGCAAAAAAACTTATCCATGCGATATTTAATACTGTTAATAAAATTGTTAGTCCAATACGTATCATAAAATATTACTTTCTTCGTATAAAAATAGTTACCATTCCTAGGATAAAAAACATAAAAGGTAAAATGAAAAAATATGAAATAAGTGACAAAAATGTTTGTTGTGAAATAAGAAGCTTTTCAGGCAGAGAATCTTGCTCAATTTTAAAGGGAGTAGTAAAGTTCTCATTAACTAAATATTGTTGAATGCTTTGTAGAAATAGTCGATTGCCTAACATATTAAGATGTGCATTATCTAACCAATCAGTACATCCAATGACGACCACTTTTCCTTGAGGTAAATTTAAATGATAGTTTTTATTATCAAAGGTATTATAATGAAAACATAAACCATGGGGGCCTTGGATGTCGATCGGTGGGTTATAGTTAACATTTTTTAAATCTAATAAAGATTTAGCCCAGCTAGTTTCGGAAGAAAGTACTCCTGGGATTAAATTGTTTTGTGTTGAAATTAAGGTTGTGGTAAGTCCAAATATAAGTCCTTGGTTTTTATCAATAAGTGGTTGGGTTATTTCATTCGGGTTGTAACGACGGATAAGTAATTCTCCTGTGTTATTTAGTATTTCTGCTCCTGTATCTAATACCAATTCAGCGTTACATTCTAACCCCATTGTTTGTAGAAAACTATTAAGACCATGGTCGTAAACAGGATTTAAGCAAAGTAAAATATGTCCATGTCGTTGGTTAAGATAATTCTTTAGTTCAATGCATTCTTGTTCTAAAAATGGCGTTTGGGGGCCTAAAATAATTACTTCTTTTGCATCCTCAGGAATGGATTTACAAATTTCTATAGGCTTGATTGTAAAATTTAATTTTTCCAATACTTTACAAAGATAAGATCCACCTTTATTGGGATGTACGTTTTGAGGATTGAGCTCCTTATGGCCTGTAACCCAATAAATGTTTTTAGGGGCAGAAGTTAACTGCGTAATTGCATTGAGTAAACAAATTTCTCCTGAAAAGGTTTTGTTTTTAAAAAAATCTTCAAATGGAAGAAGTAAACTTCGATTGTTGACAACAAATAAAACGCCTACATCATTATCAAATTCATATAGCTTCTGTAAGCGTAGGAGTTTATTTGGACTTTGTAGTCCATTTATTTCTTCGAAATAAAAATTATTATTGTTTTTTAAGGTGTTTTTTAAATTATGAATGAGATTTTTAAAGTAGGGGGTAAATTCTGTTGATGGGTCTTTTTGATTGCATAGAAGGAATATTTTTATGGGTTCTTTAAGAATTTTTAAAAAAGCTTTTGTTTCGCTGTGTAAAGAATTACATTTATTATGGGAAAAATCGTAACGAAGATTGCAATAAGGAAGAATAGCATGAAATCCAAAAATTAACCATAATATTAACAAACCCTGAGTAATGCTGTTCAAGCATTTTAATCGATTAAAATACTTAAAATTGTCGATAAATTTCATCTTAAAATTTTGTTTTCAAGCACGGTTATTGTTAATAAAATAAATAAAATTCCGCAGCCAATATGGCATATAAAGGGACGAATGTCTAAAATTCCTCTGCATAAATTATCAAGCGTTTCAAAGAAATCAATGTATACCGAATACTGGTAAGATAAATGGTAAATTTCTCCTAATGTTTTAAAACAAACGAGTACAATAAATAGAAAACAAAAACATAAAAAACCAGCTAAGGTTTGAGTACGGGTTAGACTGCTTGCAAAAATACCGATAGAAAAAAATAAAAATGATGTAGATGCAATAAACAATAGTCCACCGATCAATGTGGTTGCATTAACGAGATGAGCTTTTAAGTAATATTGTGCAAAAAAAGGAAAATATAAACAACAGATCCATAGAAAAACATAAAATAAATACATTGCAAAAAATTTACTTAAAACAAGACTGTAAGTTCCTACGGGTGTAGACAATACGCTTTCTAGAATACCAGATTTTTGCTCTTCTGATAAACTTTTCATCGTAATAATTGGTATGATAAATAATGTAGGTAACCAAAATGTTTCGAATAAACTTTTTAAGCAATCTGTAGGAACAAGTGATTGTATGTTTAAAAATAAGATGTAGGTAAAATTAAATCCTGTTAGCAATAAAAATAATGTTGTATAGAAATATGTCGATGCATGATGTAAAAGCTTCGAAATTTCTTGAGAAAATAATATGTAGAAATTTTTCATAAGATCGTAGATTCTTTCCATGAAAATTTAGTTAATTTTAAGAATAACATTTCTAAGGTTGGATCGATCTTAAAAAATTGTTTTACTTTATAGTTATGCAAAAATAACCATTGTAGAAAAGATGATTCAAATTCTTGGGGAATATTTCCTGTGTATTCAAATATAAATGTATCGCTTTTTTGATTTATGCAATGAATGGGAAAAATTGTTTTTTTCAAGTCATTAATAAGTTCATTAGAACTACCGTTTAATTTGAGTGTATAACGTTTTAAAGGGAAATAACGTTCTCGTAATCCTTGCGAAGTCCCATTGGCTACAATCTCCCCTTGGTGAATGATGAGTAATTTGCTACAAGCAGCCTCAACTTCTGGTAAAATATGGCTGGAAAAAATAACAGTGGTTTCACCTTTTAATTGTTTTAGAATATCTCTAATACCTAAAATTTGGTGCGGATCTAGGCCTATTGTTGGTTCATCCAAAATAATTAATTGAGGGTTCCCAAGTAGTGCATCGGCGATGCCAACACGTTGCTTAAAGCCTTTAGATAATGTATAGATGATCTTTCGAGAAGCTGTTCGTGTCAAATCGCAACGATCCATAACTTCGCTTACACATTGGGAAACATTTTTTACTTGTTTTAAGTGTGCTCTGAAACGTAAAAATTCTTCAACGCGCATATCTTCCGGTAGTGGATTGTTTTCTGGCATATACCCTAAAAACTTTTTTAGTTGTTGGATATGAGTTGTTAGCGAAAGATCATTAATGTAAGCATATCCTTCTGAAGCAGGTAATAATCCACAAAGAATGCGTAGTGTTGTACTTTTCCCAGCACCGTTAGGTCCTAAAAATCCAACGATTTCTCCTGGGGTAATTTCAAAATTTAATTTATGTATAGCTACCTTATTTCCGTAATATTTACTCAAATCTTTTACTACAATGTGGGCTGCCATAATAATAAGAAAAATATCTCATAAAACGAAATTTTAATCAATATTTAAAAATGGGATTTTTTGTAGAATTAGTTTTTGAAGTATAAATACGAAAACGAAAGGTTTGATACGAAAAATTACAAGAACATAAAAATAGTAAAAAATGTAATAAATATGAAATTTTAATTAACATAATAAACACTGCCTAAGCTTAAAAGCAGTGTTTACCAGATGCGATAAGTTAAAATGGAAATAAGTTATGCATATTTTTGATTATTTTTAGATGCTAAAGTTTGTCGTGGTGATACATATAAATTTCCATCTTCATATTGCGTGACCCAACCTTGCTGAATAAGAAAAATTAAGTTTCTTTTGAATTCTAAAAAATAATTTGTTTCAGTGATATTTATCACATTAGAAGGTTTTGAATCGATGTTAAAATAATATTTAGCTAAATTTTCTAAAGATTCTCGTGGATGCTTTTCTATGCATTCTATAATGTTTTCTAATTTTTTTGAAAATGATGTGTATTCATCACGAATTCGTCGTTTTATAGCGCATACATAAGTAATTTTGTCTGCATCCCTACCTTTTTTATACACATGAAAGCCAGAATGTCGAAAACGAGCGCTGCATAAATATCCAATTTTTATAGGAACGCGCATTTCATTTGTGATTTCATATAAAATTGCTTGTTTTAAGTCTTCATCAGTAATTTTATTTATATCTTCGCGTGAAAAAATGATATGTTTTATTCTTTGAATATCATCATTTACAAATGATATGTTTTGGAGCAAATATTGTTTTGCCAAAGTGCGATTTTCAAAAATAATTTCTGGATTTTGTTTTAAATGATAGCGATAACTTTGAGATATTGCATTAATCCACTGTTGGACGATTTCAGGAGAAGATTCATTTTTTATACGTAATAAAAAAGTTTCCCATGAATATTGATTTTTTAAATATTGTTCGTAATGTTCTCGTAATAGATCACTGTATAAATGATAATTAGGGGGCCCAAGTAAAATACCAGTTATACCACACCGATTGACAGAATGAAAAGCACCTTTAGGTGCACTTACTGAAACAGTTTCTGAGTAGAAAAAATCATCCCAATATTTTTCTGATAGATAATCCTCGGCTGTTTCTTTTTTTAAAAAAGGTAATTTATCCACAACGGTACAAAAAATTGTATTATTCTTTATAGCTGATAAAACAATTTTATATTGCTCTTTTTGTAAAAAAAAATTTACAATAGGGAAAAATCGATAGGTAATGCATGAACTCTTCATGGATTGTATTAAACGATCCATTACCTCTGTTTCAGGCTTTAATGAGATATCAATGCCTTTTATATCAATGGGTTTTCGTTTTGCGATGTATTGAGTTAACTTTTCATGGGCTGGTTCTGCATGGTTTGTATAGCTTTTTTCTGACCAGTTAGGCCCTAAAGAAAGAGCCTTGATTTCTTGTAGAACATTATCTTCTTTTTTCAAAACGATAAAAATTACTCTTTACTACGCTAAATTTTTTACTACATTTAGGTTTAAATGGGAAGAAAATTTTTATGGAAAATTTAAGTTACTTAAAAATAAAACCGCAAATTGGAAATTTATCTAAAATTGCTCCTCAGAGTATTGTTATTGGAAATGTGGTTTTAGGAGAAAAATGCAGTATTTGGCCTTATGCAACTCTACGTGGAGATGTTAATAAGATCGTTATTGGGAATCAGACAAATATACAAGAAAATGTCGTTATACATGTAAGTTTTAATGCAGATGTCATTGTGGGTGATAGAGTTACAATAGGTCATGGGGCAATTGTGCATGGCTGTCATATTGATTCCTACTGCCTAATTGGAATGCATGCAACTATTTTGGATGGAGCCAAAATAGGCCATCATTGCATTATTGGGGCAAATACTTTAATTACACAAAATAAAGAAATACCTCCATATTCTCTTGTTTTAGGAAGTCCAGGGAAAATTGTACGGACGTTATCTCCAAAAGATATAGTTCTTATCGAACATAGTTCTCAAGTGTACGTCGATGAATTGCCTTATTTTCCTTTTTAGGTTTATAAGTGAATTCTTCCCAATGGTCGAATTGTAATTTCTTCTGTAAGTTCTTGGTGAGATAGTACAGGTAATTCGTAAATTTCCATTTCGATAAGTTTACGCACATATCGGCGAATGTCCATGGAAGTTAGAAGTACTGGTTTGTGTTCTTGTAAAACTAAGTCACCAACTTCTTCCTTTATTGCTTTTACGATCTTTTTAGCTGAAGGTGGGTCTAAGGCTAAATAGCTACCAGCTGAAGTTTGACGTATGGCTTTACGGACAAGTTCTTCGATCTTAGGATCCAATAAATAGACAGAGAGCACATTTCTTCCTTCACTAAATTTATAGCTGATATATCGTCGTAGGGTTGAACGTACATAATCTGCTAATAGCACGGGTTCTTTTTCTTTTTGTCCCCAATCGATTAAGCATTGGAATATACTTTTTAAATTTCGAATAGAAATATCTTCTTGGACCAATCTTTGAAAAATTTCTGTAATTTTTTGTATGGGTAATACGCGTTGGACTTCCTTGATAATTTCTGGAAAATCTTGTTCCATATTTTCCAATAAAAATTTACACTCTTGAATACCTAAGAAGTCACTTGCATATCGTTTTAACACGTAAGAGAGATGATAGGTTAAAATTTGTGGTGTTTTCATGTAAGCGATGTTAGCTCCATCTAACAATTCTACTTCTTCAAGTGGAACCCATAATGGCATTAAATGAGGGATATGACTTTCTTCTTCTACGAAATGCACACCTAACATTTCAAGATTTTCTTTTGTTTCTCGAACAATGACGTGTTTGGGAAGTAATTTCCCTTGGGCAATAGGAACTTCGTTAATCAAGATTCGATATCCGTTTTGCGGTAGTGCTCCATTAAATCGTAAATGTATTCCAGGAAAAGGCACGCCTAAATCATGATAAAGGGCTCGTCGAACCTGAATCAGCTGTTCATTTAATACATCTGGCTCTATGCTATCTTCAATGGATCGTTCAACGTCCAAAAGTAGGGGAGTTGTGACAGAAAATTCGTTGCCAGAATTACTTTCCGAAGGTTCTTGAGTAATTTCAGGAGCTTTATGTGGTAGGGTCGGATTTGCCTTTTTGGTCCCATTTTTATTCGTATGTGTTTTAGCAAAATTTAAAGAATATCCGATTCCTAAGGTAAGAATTGCTAAGATTAAAAAAGGTATTTTAGGAAAGCCTGGCATCAACATAAGTCCTACAACCATGAAACCACCGACCAGTAAGGCTTTAGGCTGACCTAAGACTTGTGATCCAATGTCACGGCCTAAAATAGCTCCATCATTTGAACCTACTTTTGTTACAATAATACCGGATGTAATTGAGATGAGCAAAGAAGGAATTGAAGATACAAGTCCATCCCCAATAGTTAAAATAGAGTAGGTGGTTACAGCCTTACCTAATTCCATATTTTTCTGCGTAACCCCAATGATAATACCGGCTACAATATTGATAGCTGTAATAATTAAACCGGCAATGGAGTCACCTTTTACGAATTTCATTGCACCATCCATCGCTCCGTAAAGTTGGCTTTCGCGTTCAAGGTTGGAACGACGGCGTTTTGCTTCATCCATATCAATGGAACCTGCACGCATATCTGCGTCAATACTCATTTGTTTACCTGGCATTGCGTCCAAGGTAAAACGAGCAGCAACTTCAGCTACACGTTCAGCACCTTTAGTGATAACTAAGAACTGTACGATAAGTAAGATGAGGAATACCACTGCGCCAACAACGAAATTTCCTCCAACCACAAATTGTCCAAATGTATAAATAATTTCTCCTGCATCAGCATGCAATAAAATCATTCGAGTGGTTGTAATGTTTAGGGCTAGTCGAAATAACGTTGTGAAAAGTAGCAACGTTGGAAAGGTTGAGAAAGCAAGAACGTTGGGAATGTACAAAGACATCATTAATAGCACGACGGATATTGTCAAGTTAACAGCAATCAGTGTATCCACCATGTAGGATGGGACTGGTACGATCATTAACGAGATAATTGTAACTACTAAAAACGCTAAAACGATATCGTTGAAGCGAGAATATTTTGTAATCGTATGCTCAATTGAAAAAGCCCAATTCATCACTTTATTTCTCTAATTTTTAAATATTTATGCAACATTTTCCGAGAATCTTCAGGTTGCTTTAAATCCCACAGAATCTTACTATATATATAAAAATAGGCTACGAGTTGATCTCGTTTTAAGTCTGTTTCCTCTATAGATTTTAGAACCTTTAAAGCTTCATCAAATCGTTTGACTTTATGCAAACATGAGGCTAAAGCTAAAGCTATTTTTAAGTTTTCTGGAATATGTAACCTTAAAATCCTAAATAATTGAAGAGCCATATCGTATTTACACTGCTGCATATACAAATATGCTAGCAGGTATAAAAATTCAACTTGCTCTTCTTTTAATCCTTCCATACAGTTATTTTACTATTTTCTTTAATAAAAGTAAATAGAAATTTAAGCATGGAAATAAATATTTTTAAAATAAAACCTTATTTTTAGATTTAACCGTTATTACTTTGAGTTAAATACAGGTATAATAAAAGTTATTTTTAGTTAAAAAAACAAAAGATTTATTTTTTAAAATTAGGAATAAGTTTTTGAATAAATTTTATACCTGCTTCGTCTGTTGTTAAATTTTCAACCTCAACTAAATAATCAGTTATAGGTTTCATGTTATTTAAATAGGTTAAATCATCTTTAAACACACCGATAAGCTTATTTTCAGTTGGTAAAATTTTTGTAGGATCAAACACTAGATCTTCATGAAGTTTTTCTCCTGGTCGAATCCCTGTATAAACGATTTCAATATCTGTTCCAACTTGTAAATTATTGAGCTCAATCATGTGTTTAGCAACATCTACGATTTTTATCGGCTTGCCCATATCAAGCACAAATGTTTTCCCACCAACATTTTTAAATGTGAATGCTTCTAAAATTAAACTTACTGCTTCAGGTATGGTCATAAAGAATCTGGTCATCTGTGGATGTGTAACTGTAATTGGACCTCCATGTGTGATTTGTTCTTGAAATGTTGGCAAAACGCTGCCAGCAGAGCCTAAGACGTTTCCAAAACGAACTGCCATAAATTGAGTTTTGTTGCCTGGACGTTCTTGCATTTTCATACAAAACATTTCACATATTCGTTTGGTAGCTCCCATATTGTTAACTGGATTGATAGCTTTATCTGTGGAAACGAGCACAAAACGTTTTACTCCCATTTCGCTAGAAATTTGTGCTAACCATCCGGTGCTTAACACATTATTTTTTACAGCAACTAACGGTTGAGTTTCTAATAATGGAACATGTTTGTAGGCTGCAGCATGAAAAACAATATCAGGACGATATTTTTCAAAGCATGTTCGTAAAGCCTCTCTATTTGCAGCATTAACTAGAACAGGAATACAATGGATACCTAATTGTAATAGAGATTGTTCTATTTTAAATAGATTAAATTCAGCATGATCGATGATAATAAGTTGCTTTGGGCACTTTTGAGCGATTTGTCGACATAATTCACTACCAATGGAGCCTCCACCTCCCGTGACAACAATAACTTGGTCCTCAATCAACTTTTGGGTGTTCTCTAAATCTAATTTTATAGGATCACGTGCTAAAAAATCTTCTACTGATAATGGTTTCAAACGATTAACAAAAGCTTTTCCTTGAAAAAAATCTCCAAAGCTTGGTACAGTAAATGTTTTTAAGTTTAAGGAATTTGCTAATTTTGTTAAACTTTGTAGACGTTTTTGAGGTAAAGCATTTCCTATAAATACAATGCCATCTATTTTCCTTTGTTCTGTTAAATCTTTAAATAATTCTGGAACACCTAACACTGGAACTCCATGTAATAACCGTCCATAATGTTGTTGATTGTCATCTAAAACAGCAACTGGTTTAATCCCATATCTAGACTTAGCTTTTAAATCTGCAATTAATTGAGATGCGGTATCATCAGAACCGATGACAGCAACTTTTAAATGATGGTTTTCTGCTTGAACTACAGGATCAGGTCCTTTTAATCGTGTACAGACGATTCGTATACTTGCACGAAAAAATAAAATAAATAAAATTGAAAAAAGTAGATCTGAAAGAATTATTTCTCGTGAAGGAATCCATAAATTGTTGATACAGGTGACACGAAGCAATAAAAATGAAAACGAGAAAGCTGAAAAACAAGCGACAATTTTAATTAAGTCAGGTAAGCGAAAGTAAGTAAAAATTCCTTTAAATTCTCCTAAGATATTTAATAAAATGATTTTTAAAGGAATAAATAAAATAATATTTTTCCACATAACAGCTTGTATACTGTTTGGGATAACAAAGGCATATTTTAAATTATAAGATAAAACTAAACTGGCCGATAAACAAAAAGCATAAACGGTTAATTTTATTAAATATACAAAAAGTGTTTTTTTCATAAGACGGAAAATAAAAGGAAGGACATATTGCCCTTCCTTTTGAATAAGTAACTACTCTGAGCGTTTTGCTTGTGTAGCTTGGTCAAGAATATCTCCCAAACTTGTCAAATCTTGACTGGCTGAGATGGTGTCATAATTCTTGATTTCTTCTGCTAAACGAGAATCATCGTAAGCTGCAGCTTTAATAGACAAACCTAAGCGACGTTCTTCTTTATCAATTTTGATAACACGTGCTTCAACGGTATCTCCAACTTTGTAGGAATCCTTCAAGTTGTCTATATGTTCTTCGCTGACTTGACTGATGTGAACTAATCCATCAATATCGTTCTTTAGTTCAACAAACAATCCATAAGATGTAATCTTTGCGATTTTTCCGCTGATAACATCACCGATTTTGTAAATGCTTTCGATACGTGCCCATGGATCTTCTGTCAATTGCTTGATTCCTAAAGCGATACGTTGTTGAGAGGGTTCGACTTCCAAAACAACTGCATCAACTTCATCACCTTTCTTCAACATTTCACCTGGATGATTAATCTTGCGAGTCCAGCTCATGTCAGAAACGTGAATCATACCATCAATACCTTCTTCTAATTCAATGAAGGCACCATAGGTTGTCAAATTGCGAACTTTACCACGAACATGTGCTCCAACTGGATAGTTGTGTTGAACCATGTCCCATGGATTTTCAGATAACTGACGAATACCTAATGAAATCTTTTGTTCTTCTTTTTGGATATCTAAAACAACTGCATCAACTTCATCACCAACACGTAATACTTCACTTGGCTTATTAATACGTTTTGTCCAAGAAAATTCAGTAATATGAATTAAGCCTTCAACGCCTTCTTCAAGCTCAACAAATGCACCGTATGGAACCAAGTTAACAACTTTTCCGTGAATTTTAGATCCGACAGGATAGCGTTTTTCAATTTGATCCCATGGATTTTCATGCAATTGTTTGATACCTAATGAAACACGTTCTTTATCACGATCAATTTCTGTGACCATAACTTCGATTTCTTCACCAACTTTAAGTACTTCATTTGGATGAGAAATACGACCCCAGGTCATATCGGTGATATGCAATAAGCCATCTAAGCCATCTAAGTCAATGAAAGCTCCGTAATCGGTAATATTTTTAACAATACCTTTGCGTACAGAACCGACTTGAACATCATTTAAGATCTGCTGACGTTTTTGTTGACGTTGACTTTCAATCAATTCACGACGAGAAACAACGATATTACGACGTTCTTTATTGATTTTAACAATTTTTAAGTCGAACGTTTGTCCTAAATATTGATCCAAGTTCTTTGGAGCTTGAATATCAATTTGGGAGGCTGGTAAAAATGCATCAACACCAATGCTGATGACCAACCCACCTTTAACTTTTCCTTTTACACGGCCAGAAACTTCTTCGCCTTCTGCACATTTTTCAAGGATGTTTTCCCAGTTCTTTTGTTGTTGAGCTTTGTCGTAAGAAAGTACTGGACGTCCTTCTGCATTTTCGACGCGTTCTACATAAACTTCAACTTCTTCCCCAACAGAAAGTTCATCGAAATTTAAGAATTCACTTGCAGGAACGATACCTTCAGCTTTTGCTCCAATATCAATTGCAACTTCGTTGGAACGAATTTCAGAAATGCGACCTTTTACGATCGTATTTGCTTTCAGTTGCATTAACAAGTTTGCATCAAGCAAACTATCCATTACATTTGTCATAATTATTTCTCTCTGTGCTAAACACAGAAAGGGTTAAGGGTTATTATTATAAATTAACGTAGCATAATATGAATTATTTTTTGATTTTATGCAATAAAATTTTCTATAATTCATATTTGTGTTTAGTGAAATGAAGTTAAGTTGTTTTTCTTATTTGACTTTCATTCAGAACAATGTTTAAATAATATCATGTCTGTAGGATTTAATACAAATAAGGATGTAGTAAATGTTGCTTCCACTCAAGCGACGAACAGTATTCAACAAGGAAATTTTAAAGGACATAAAGTTTCTGTTAGCAAGGATGCTTTTATGGAGCCTTCAGCTATGAATTCTTTAATAAATTTTCCTAATAAAACGTTATTTCAAAGGAAAGTTGCTGTTGTTCATTAATTATTGAATGTGTTTTTTAGATTTACTAAAAAGCAGATATTAAGTCTGATTGTGGGTGACATATTTTTTTTAATACAAAAGCCATTTTAGTGTGAAACATTTATCGATAATTGGGTAGATGATCTTTCACATTTATGATTTTGAGTACGAATATAGATGCTTTATTTTACATTTTTACTTAAATTTTTATGCCCGGAAATTAAAAAAACTATTTACGAATAATAAAAAATAGTGTATTCTATAGAATGTATCGAGCACTTATGAAGAAATTTTTTAAATATTTTTTATTACCTTGTTTTTGTGTTTTATCAGCTTTACTGATGCTTTTGCAATGGTCTTGGTTTCAAAAAGCTTGTTTACTTGGAGTTTTAAAGTGTAATTTTGATGAAGTTAACATTTCTAATTATTATGGAAGTTTAAATAAGATCACTGTAGAAAAGATTTTTTGTAAAAATAAAATACGATCAATTACTATTTCAGACTTCAAATTTAATTGGAATCCCAGTGACTTTCTGTTACTTAGAGGGCTTCGTATTAATGATTTACAAGGGAAAATTGTAATTGATGCACCTTGTCAAACAATAAAAAGTGCCGAAAGTATCATTGGAAGTCCTTCAAAAGGTTTTTTAAAAATTGAGAAAAACGTAAAGAAAAAAAGTTTTTTGAGTTATTTTCAACTACCTTTTCGGTTAAACATTGAAAATTTAAATTTTTGGGTACAAGGAGATATTAATAATATAAAACTAGAAACTGCAAATATTTCCATTCAACATTTGCAACCTGATCATATGGGGGTATGTCAATATAGTTCAGTTGTAAAATTCCCTTCAAAGCAGTATTCTGCTTTACAAGTAAATGGAAGTTTTAATTTAAAATGTGATAAAAAGTGTAAAATTGAAAGTGTAAAATGTAAGGGTAGGGTGAGAATTTTTGGAGATAAACGTTATCCAATTATTGCTTATAAAGGTGTGGTGGATAATGCGGCTTCTGATATAGGGGAAACTTTAAAGTTGGAAGTGCATTGTGGCCAATCTAGTGATTTTACGCTTATAGGAGAGTATTTTAAAACAACGGATCATATTTTTTCTTTAAAATGGCAAACTGTTTTAGATAATAGTATGTTAAAACTTTTTAATGTTGATTCATTGCCAACATTATCGATCTTAGCAGAAGGAACAGGGCATTTAAGTCGTAAAACATTAACTTGGGATACACATTCATATTTTAGTGTATGGGGGAAGAATTTCGAAGCGTTAGATCCAACATTGGGCTCACTCCCTTATTTAAGTTTAAAGGCGCAGGTAGATGGTGAATTTTCAAAGAAGTTTTTTCGTTTAAAACAGTATAAGGCTATTTTAAAGGAAAAAGGAGTTCAAAAAGTATTCTTAGATATTAATTCATTGCAATCGATAACCTATGATTACAAAAAAGGGTTGAAGGCCGAAAATGCAGAAAAATTGCAAGTTTGTGAAGTTAATTTGTATGAAGTGCCTTTTGTTATCTTTAATCCTTATTTACAGCAGTATGGATATAAAATTTTAGGAAATTTAAAAACAGGAAGTTTGAATGTTACTTGGAATTCTAAAACAAAACAGTGGGAATTATCGTTGTTGCAACCTATTCTTTGCTACATACAGCAATTTAATAAAGGAAAAAATAATTGCATAACAGATAGTAATTGTCGCCTAATGGGGAAATGTGCTTTGAATGTACAAGGGACGCACGGTGATTATAATTTTGATACCTTGTTTACTGATGTTAAACATATCCCATTCCTTAAATTATCCCAACAAGGAAGTTGGTCCTCAAAAAAAAATTTGAATGCTCATGTGGGAAATTTATTTTTTAATAACGCTTTGGCGCAAAATTTATTGCAATTGGAAACAGTAGGTTTGTATTTAAATCCTAGTTTGGTAGCTAAACTTAATTACAATATTTTTTTATCGAAAGATAAAATAAAAGTAAATCAATTTAATTTTACTGTAAATTCTGAGCAAGACAAGTCAATGGCATTGCAGATCGATTGTGACAATCCGATTGTTTTTGAAAAGGGAAGTATTTTTATTAAGGATGATGGGAATGTTTTACATGCATATGCTAATAAGTATCCTTTAGATTTTATTACGTATAAAGATGTAAAGTTGAAAGGTTTGTTATCTTATGAAGGAATAATTTCGAACGATAAACAGTGTATTAAATTGGATACTAAAACGCCTTTTGAGGTAAAAAATTTTAATTTTGTTTGGAGAAATGATGATTGGGTAAATTTAAAGCAAATTTATTTGAACTTGGGGGGTGTTTGGAAAAATAAACAACAATGGTCTTTTAATAGCCCTGAATTTAGGCTGATTTCAGACGAAGAGAAAACACCGTTATTTTTGGGATCTACAAGTATCAGTCAGGAAAAAAATCAAACTTTAACAACTGACGGAAAGTTTGTTTTAGATGTAACTCAGTTAAGTGTGCAACCTTTTGCGCTTAAGTATCCTGGTGCTGTTGGCAATATTTCTGGTCATTGGCAGACAAATGATGCTGAAAAAATGGCAAATGTTTATGTGAATATTACACCGTTAAAATGCCCTGTTACGGTAGATTTGAAGTCATATTATGCTTCCAATAAAAATCTGGTTAATTCTTTTTTAGAGTTAAGGTCTTCAGATCATGCAACCGATCTGCAAGTAGATTGTTCTTTGAAGAAAGACAAAGAATTTGCTTTAAATGTTAATAGTGATCATGTATATATCGATGATCTTTTAGAAATTATGTCATGGACAAATTCCTTAAAAAAGGATTCTTCTGTTAACTGTAGTAGTGAGGTAGATGTTTCTAAGGTTACAAAAAATGAGAAAACTAAGCAGTCGAATTATTCTGTGAGTTTGGATTTTAATTTGAAATCTGTCTTAGCTAAGGATGTTTTTGCTCGAAATTTAAAAGGTAATGTTTCTTTTATACAGAATAAAAATATTACATTAAAAAATTTTATAGGAGAAATATTTAATGGGACAATTAATATGGATGGAGCATATGATTTCCCTAAGCAGAAGTATATGTTGGATGCAAAATTAGAGCATGTAGATTTGTCAAATTTATTTGCATTTATGAAATATTATCACGTTCCATTTTTAGATCGTGCCAAGGTAACAGGATTTTTTGATGGAAATGTGAAAGGTTCATTTGGAGAGGAAAATTTTGGGAATTCTTGTTTTAATATAAATTGTAAGGCTTATGATGGTACTATTAGAGTATTTGATTCAGCTGTAACATTTGGAACAATTGTAGGCGGTTTTGCATCTTCTTTAGGTCTTTTAGCAGGAAGTGATGCGAATGGAAGGGGTGCTGTTAATTTTCTAAATACATATTTAAGGGCGGTTCCATTTAAACGGTTTGATTGTGCGGTAGAGCGTAGTCATTCTGATAAAGTTGGAGCAAAAATAAGCATTAAAAATGAAGATTTAGCGCTTTATACCCGTACAACTATTGATACGATCAATGCGCTTGATTGGCAGCAATATCCATTTGTAAGTGAATTGCAATTGTATGCTTCAGATTCTAGTCCAATCTTAAATTATTTTAATTTTGAGAAAAGTCTAGGAAGCAATCAAGAATATTTGAAGGGGCCTACCTGCATAATTGATGGAACATTAGGAAAACCGAATTATTCTAATTTGCTTAAGTTAATTTTATCAAGTCGTGATAAAAAGCAAGAGAAACCACTTCAACCGGTAAAAAATTTATTAAATTCACTCTTTAATTAATTGGAGGCAAACCTTTGCTTTTACAGCAAAGGTTTGTTTTTATCGTTTTTAGTTATGGATATTTAATTTTTCAATAGCTATACTGAAGTCTTTAAAAAATTTTTCAGTACAACGCCATTGCCAATTTTTGCCTATTGTACCTGGTGTATTTATTCGAGATTTTGAATCTAAACTCAAAATATCTTGCAAAGGAATTATTAGATGTTGTGTGGTTCGGTGATTGAAAATCCACTGTATAAGTTTTTTTGCAATATTTTTGTTTGTTACAGATTTTAATTGTGCTAACTTTATGATCTGTTCCTTATCAAAATTTTTTAATTTTGAGAACCAACCATACAAGGTGTCATTGTCATGAGTTCCTGTATAGATTACCTGATTGTTTTTCCAGTTTTTGGGGAGATAAGGATTATTATCATCTCCGAAAGCAAACTGTATAATGGCCATTCCTGGTAATCGGAGACTTTTTTGGAATATACGTACGCCCTCATGTAGATCACCAAGATCTTCAAGTATAAAAGGCATATTCGGCCAACAAGTTTTTAATTTATCAAAAAAAGCTTTTTTAGGTCCTGGTAACCATTGACCATTTTTTGCAGTTTTTTCACCATAGGGAACTGCCCAATAATCATATAACCCTCGAAAGTGATCTATTCGAATAATGTCGAACCATTCAAAATTTTTTTGAATACGTTCTATCCACCAGGTGAAGTTTTTTTTCTGATGAAAATCCCAATTATACAATGGATTTCCCCAAAGTTGCCCATTTTTTGAAAAATAATCTGGTGGAACGCCAGCTACTTTTTGTGGCAAATCTTTCTCAAAATCCCATTGGAATAATGAACGATTTTCCCATACAGTAGCACTATCTGTACCTACGTAAAGTGGAATATCTCCAACAATATTTATGCCTTTTTTATATGCATAAGTATGTATATTTTTCCATTGTTCTTGTAAAAGCCATTGTTCGAATGCAAAAAAATCTATAAATTTTTGGTAATGTTTTTTATAAGCATTGATGGCAATACCTTCAGAGTTTTGATAATCGGATGGCCATTCCCACCAAGGTTTTTGATGAAATTTATTTTTCAATGCACAGAATATGCAATAAATTTCTAAAGATTTGCCTCCTATTTTTTTAAACTGTTGAAAACAAGCGTCATCATTAGTTTGTAGAAATTTTTCGTAAGCTTTTAGCAGTAGTGGAAATTGCCAGGTATTGACAGTATTATAATCAACGCAATTACTTACTGGAAATGTTTTATTTAAATCTTTAGGTGATAAATAGTCACGTTTTACTAGATCATCTAGATCAATAAATAGAGGATTTAAAGCAATTTCAGATAAAGGCTGGTAAGGTGAGTTCCCAAAGCCAGTAGGTCCCATAGGGCATACCTGCCAAGCGTTCATATGAGATTCAGCTAATAGATCTATCCATTTATAAGCTTCTTTATTAAAGCGGCCAATTCCGTAAGTGCCTGGAAGAGAAAATATAGGTAATAAGATTCCTGTCAATGGCTTCATGAGGTATCCTTATTTTACTGAAAAGGTTTTAGGTCCTTCTTGGCCTGCTGTTTTTACATAACAATTTGATAGAGGATCACGGACGTATTTTGAAAATCCATGCTGTGAAATATTTTTATCAGAAAGAAGCTGTTTTGTATGCTCTGCTGAATAACCTTTTGATAGATTTGGCGGTGTATAAATACGTTCTAATGCATATCCTGTTATTGGATCTTTTGATAAAGATTCTTTCCAAGAATGTTCTAACTCAATGATGGGACATTCTGTTTTAGGCGTACTAGGTTTTAACAACCGATATAAGTAAAATGGCATACTTATATTCTAGAAAATATAGAAAGTTTTTCAAGCAATAACTGTGAAATGAAAAAATTAAAGTCAGCGTTTTCTGACTTTAAAGAAGTTTTTCTATAAAATTATTTTTCAGGATCTGGCTTTTTAGTTGCAAATTCGAAACCTATATTGCCACCTTCCTTAAGAATTAAATAGGCGGAAAAATATTTTCCAGTTCGTTTAGATTTAAATCGGTCTAATAAATCTGTTTTTCCATTTTTTAGTAATTTTTCAAATTGTTCATTGGGAATTAACCGACTTAACAGCATTCGTGTAATTCTAAATTTACAAGTTTTACCATTTTGAGTGTTTTCACAAACGAAGGCAGTATCTGTGCCATAAACCT